>NZ_DAISHJ010000005.1:27940-117997 GCF_036822615.1 Aggregatilinea sp.
CGCCGTAATCGCCGGGGCGTCGGGCGCGGTCTCGGTGGCGGCTTCCGTCGCGGTGGGCGCGACTACCTGCGGCGCGGGCGTCGTGGCGAGCGGCGTAGGCGTGGGCGCGTTCGGCGTGCTGATGCTGTGCTCCGGCAGGTTGTCCAGCGCGGTGCCTGAAGCATAGGGCGAGACGTACATCAGCAGATCCATCGTGAGCGTGGCCTGCTGTTCGCTCTCGGTGATCGCCACGTTGCCAAACACGAGGCTTGGCGCAGACGCTTCCTTGATCCGCACCATGAACTGCATCAGGTACGTGACTTTGCCGGACACTTCAAGGCTGAAGGTGCGCACGCTGTAGGCCGTCGTTTCGACGACCTCGGCGGGCGGTTGAAGCTCCAGCTTGACGATCTCGACCTGGCTGTCTTTGGCGTAGACATACAGCTTGTCCAGCATGCTGTCGGCCTGGGCGGAGGTCAGAAACACGCTGCCTGCGTCCGCGAGCCGGTTGTCCATGCTGATCATTTGCGCGTTCAGCACTTCGGCTTCGCCCTGCCGCGCCGATGCGGTCGCCGTGACGGCGGCGCTGTTGGCCGCGATCTCCGTTTGCATGTCGCCGTGCGTCTGCCATTTGGGCATTACGGTCGTGATGCCAAACGCAGCCAGCCCGACGAGGATCGCGGCGATGAGCAGCAGGGGCAGCAGGTTGACCAGCTTGCTCCCAAGCGAAAACGAGCTTTCTTCGAAATCGTTCATGAGTCCCCGGATTTTAACTCGGCCAGTGCCACGAACTCGACGTACCGGACGCCCGGGTTCGGATTCGCCAGTGTGAACCGCGTGACGTTGGGCTGCGGCGTGGCCGTCATAGCGGCGTCGGTGGGGGCGGGGGTGATGTCCGGCGCGATGCTGACGGCCAGCGACTGCACGCTGACGCGGTCGAACAGGCCGGAGCTTTCAAGCCGGTTGACGTATGAGATGACGGTTGGCTCGGTCCAGGCCCGGCCTGCGATCACGATCTGCTGGCCGGTTTGCGACACGCTGAGGATGATCATGTAGTTTTCGTTGTAGTTCCCCAGGCTCGCCATCACCACCGGCCACACGACGTGGTTGTTCGTCAGGCTCGTCTGCACGGCGTCAATGGCGCTCGCGTCTTGCAGCTTCTGCGTGAGCGCCGCGCCGATCTCGCGCTCCTCCGCCGATTCGGGCGGCTCGTTGGCGAGCTGGAACTGGCTGGTTGCCAGATCGTTTTGCAGCGTCTGGTTGTCTTGCTCGATGGTCCTCGACAGCAAAAACAGCGGCACGAACAGCGCGGCGATGCTGAGCACGATCAGCCACTTGATGATCGTGCTCAGGTGACCGTTTTGTGCCTCTTCTTCGACCGGTTCGTCAATGGGTTGCGTCGGTAACGTCACCATACACCTCACGCCACGAATGGCGGGCTGATCAACACGGCGAGCAGAGCGCCGAGGCATAAGAATGGCGCGTACGGGATCCGGGTCTGAAGCTGGGCGCGTTTGGTGGCCAGCCAGAAGGCGATGAGCACGCCCGCCGAGCCGGTGCCCAGCAGCAGCGCCCACAGCACGCCCGGAAAACCAAACGTCACGCCGATGAACACGGCCAGCTTGACGTCTCCGCCCCCCAACTGGCCCGGCCTCAGCCACGCCGTCAGGAAAAAGATGGCGCCTGCCATAACGCCACCTAGCAGTATATTGAGAGCGTGGTCTGGCACAAGCAGCCAGTGCGCCGCGGCCCCGGCGGCGATGGCCGGATAGATGACCACGTTGAGGATCAGGCGATAGTTCCAGTCGATCAGGGCGATCAGCGCCAGCAGCGCGACCAGGACCATATAGGCCGCGCTCTCGCCCGTTAGCCCATAGCGGTGCCACAGGGCCGCGAACGCCGCGCCGCATCCCACCTCGACCGACGCGCGCAGCGCCAACTGTCCGCGCTGGCTGGCGGTGGGCCGGAGCCCAAGCCGGACGAGGGCGGGCCAGCCCAACGGGTGCGCCCCACGCGAGGCGAGTACAGGAGCCGCTGCGAAGCGCGGCAGCACATCGGCGGCCCAGCCAACCAGCCACCCGGCCAAAAATCCGAGCAAAAATGTCACGACGATCATGCGTGCCTCACGGCAAATGATAACGTGAAACGATATACGGAGGCGGAACGGACGGGGGCGAGTTAGGTCGTTCGCCCCTATATCGATAACGGTCAGGAGACGCGCAGCGTGCCCGGCAGCATAATGACGAATTCCGCGCCGGACTCTTCGAGATTGCGCGCGTGGATCGTTCCCCGGTGCGCCTCGACGGTCGTGCGGACGAATTCCAGCCCCAGGCCGATGCCCGCGCCGTCCTGCATCGACTTCTTGCGGCGGAAGACCTTGTCGAACAGGTGCGGCAGGTCTTCTTCGGGGATGCCCGGCCCCGTGTCGCACACGCGGATGAGCACCTCATTGGCGCCGAAGCTCAAGGTGACCGAAATGTGCGCGCCCAGCGGCGAATATTTTACGGCATTATCGATCAGGTGAAAGACGCTGTGGTAAAGGTGTGCGCCGCTGCCAAAAATCGAATAGGGCAGGCCAACCACCTGCGTTTGCAGCACCTGGAGTTTTTCGTCCGCAGCCGGGCGTTGATCGTCGGCGGCGCGCATGACGATCTCGACCAGATCGCACGGGTTGTGGTTAGTGGTGTGCGTCTCGGTGAGCTGCGTCACGGCCAGCAGTTGTTCCAGCAGGTGGTGCACGTCGTTGCTGGACGCGGTGATGTTTTCGGCCAGATAGAGGATGTCCTCGTCGTTTTGCCCGTAGGTGCTCAACATCCCCGTATAGCCGAGGATGGCGTTGAGCAGCGGCTTAAAATCGTAGGCCAGGGCATAGTTCAGCGCCGTCACGATCTTCGTGTAGCGGGTCAGCGCGCTGCTGGTCGATTGGAACAGCCGCGAGTTCTGCACGGCGACGGCGGTGAAATCCGCAATGGCGGTGATGACCTGCTTGTCGTTGCCGGAGAAGCGCTCGCCCTGTTGGTGATGCGCCGCCGTCAGCACGCCGAAGGTCACGCCGCCCAGCGTCAGCGGCAGGCACATCAGCGTCTCGACGAGATAACCGGTCTTCATCTTGACGCGCAGCTCGTCCGATTCGCGGTGCACGTTGAGCGGCTTGCCGGTCTGGATCACCTGGCCCACCAGCGAATCGGCCACCGAGAGCCGGAGTGCGTTCGGATCCTCGTTTTCGAGGCCGCAGCCGACTTCCAGGCACAGGTCGCCGTTTTGCTCATCGACGAGCCAGATCGCGGCTTCGTCGGCGCTGGTCAGCGACATGGTGAGCTGGACGGCCTGGTTGAGCACGTCTTTTGTGTCGAGCTGCGCGCCGATGGCTTTGAGCGCGTGCACGATCACGGTGGCGACGTCGTCGTTTTCGCGCGATTTGTGCATCTGCGCCGAGGGCCGCTCGATGATTCGTACGATGAATTCGAGCTTGCCGATCGTGAGCAGATCGCCGTTGGACAGGCTGTAGGGCGTGTTGACGCCGATCGAGCGCCCGTTGAGCCACGTGCCGTTGGTGCTGCCCAGGTCCACGATGTAAAGCCGCGATTCCGTCGGGCGCAGCATCGCGTGGCGGCGCGACACGCCGAGGTCGTCGGCGTCGTAGGGATCGAGCGACACGAATCCCGGCGTTTCTTCGCCGCGCCCCAGCACGATCTCGTCGTTGATATCCAGCCCGAAGCGCCGCGCGGGGTCGAAGACCAGATCGAAGCCCACGCGCCAGATCGGGCCGGAGCCCTCACCAAAGGCGATGTCGTGCGGGATCGGGCGGTACTCGATGCTGGGCTTGGACAGGTGTAGATTCCACAGGCGCTCCTGGCGAAGCTCAGTCGTAACCTGACGAACGACTTTATCGGATGCGTTTCCCATATCAGTGTTCCTCGTCCGCCGCGGCAGGCGCTTGTGTATTCAATAGACTTGATATCTGACCCGCAAAATTAACCAGGTCGGACGTATTGACGGTCGAGAGGTTTTCCAGCAGGGCGGCGTAGGGACTGTTGCTGCTGTCATCGTCGAACACGCTGGAGAGCAGATCCCGCATGTCCGCCGACACGCCATCTTCGTTATTTTCCTGATGGTCTTCCTCGGGCTTGGCTTCGGCGGTCCCAAAGCTGAGCTTGCTTCGGTCTTTGCCTTCGGCCCTCTTGGGCGCTTCGGGATCGGCAGCGCTGGCGGCGCTGGCAGCGGCGGCTGGAACGAACTGCTTTTGCTGTTCGGCCTGCTGCGCGGCGATCTGTGCGGCAGCGATCGCCCTGGCTTCTTCGCGCTGGACCCGTTCTGCTGCGCGCTGCGCTTTGCGGCGCGCCGTCGCCTTGCGCATGCTGGTTACTGCCCACAGCAGCAGCGCGAGGGTGAGCGGGGCTAACGCCGCGCCGACGCCCAGGAGAATGGTTTGGTCGTTGAGGATCATTTCAAATAACGATGACACGCTAGCCTCCCCCAACCGGCGGGCATCGCCCACCGGATTTTGCCTTACATGGTCAGGATGCCCGCCACCAGGGGCGGCACGACCAGGAAGCAAATGCCTGAGATAAAGATCGTGAGCGCCAGATAGAGCGCGCCCTTCAGTTTGAAGCCGCCGTCGCTGAGGATGGTGGCGGCTGCGCCGATGACGGCCAGCAGCAGGATCATGACGGTGGTGATCATGTTCAAAAATTGAAGCTCGGCGGGCGAAAACGACGCCATCGCCATGTTCATGCTCGCCTGCCCCTGGTTGGCCGCGTCACCGGTCGGCATCAGCGTTTTGATCACTTCGGCGAAGTTCAGCACGATCGACATCACGAAGACCATCAGGCCCGCGACCACGGCCTGCATGACGGTGGTGAGGCCCGCAAACGTCCCGGCCACCAGCCGCCGCTTCGCGCGAAGCTGTGCGGTCTTGGCGGTGAACAACGAGCACAGGAACCCGACGCGCTCCGGGTCGCCGCCCATTCGGATTGCGCCGTAAAAAATATCGGTGACCTCGCTGATCAGCTTGCTGCCGGATTCGACACCGAACTTCTTCCAGCAGATTTCCGGCTCGACCAGCGCTTGCAGACGCGTGCTCAGCCGCAAAATGTCCGGTTCCAGGGTTGGGAACGAGCTGAGGTCGATCAACGTCAGCGCCTGTTTCATCGTTGTGCCGCTGGACGTCGCCATGCCCCCTGCCGAACGCAGGAATGTGCTGAATTCCTCGTCCTTTTTGGTCGTCTTTTTGTCACTGATATAGCTTATGACGCCGACCGGAACGAGCATGGAGGCGACCAGGATCAAGATCCAGCCGATCGGCAGACCGACCAGATTGAGCACTGAGGCTCCGGCGAAGGCCAGCGGCCCCAACATGCGTGACAGGCTGAGCGCGCGCCGCTGCTCCGGCGAGCCATCCGCCGCCTTCACGGTCATCACTTCCTGGGGCGCGGACCGCCAGATGATCCAGGCCCCGAACCCCGCGATGACGACGCCGGTAGCGATCAGCATCGTCATGACCGTCGAGTCCATCGAGTAGATCATGGACGAGATCACCTGAATGATGACGATCAGCGCGACCGAAATGGTGATCGAGGTGAACGCGTTGGTCCACTGCTTCATCGCTTCGAGGTTGCGCTCGTACTTGTTTTGATAGTCCTCGGCCTGCACGTTCGCTTCGCGCGCCAAAAATTCGGCCATCGGCTCGCCGGAGCGCAGCGCGTCCGAAAAGCGAAGCAGGAAGCTTTTCATGTTCTCCGACTTGGCCTGCACGCCGATGCGGCGGCACGCTTCGGGGTAGTCGTAGCGGAACTCATCGACCAGCGTGTTGATGGCGACGAAATACTCGGCGGCTTTGGAGTGCGCCTGCGCCGCCACCTCGAACGTCTTGCTGCGCGACAGCCCGGCAGCGGCCATCGCAGACATGTAGGTTAGTTGGTAGAACAGGTCGAACGGCGGAACCACGCTAAAGGAGGTTTTGTCGCCGTGCTTCACAGAGGATTTGGAAGAACTCATCGAAATCCGTGACCCCCTTTTCTTTGTGGAGTTTTTCGAAGATGCGGGCGCGCCGCTTGACTTCGTCGTAAATGGACTTGCGCTTGTGCGGCGGGATGCCGCGCCGGATGGCGATCACCTGCTCCAGCAGGTAGCTGTTCATGTAACCGGGGAACTCGAACGTGTCCGTGGTCGGGTTCCACCGGAACGCTTCCAGAAACGAAAACGTCTCGGTCACCGGGTCGTAGCCGATGATCTCGTTCACGCTCAGCACGCGGCGGGCCATCTTGCCGTTGCTCAGGCGGACGGCTTGCTGGATCACCGCCAGATGCAGGTTGTCGATGTACGTCTTGGGGATGTTGATCGGCTCGCCGGTGAGACGCTGGATCAGCTTTTCGACCGAGTCGGCGTGGAACGTGGACATCACGCCGTGGCCGGTCTGCATGGCCTGGAACGCTACTACCGCTTCGATTGCGCGGATCTCACCGACGATGATGCGGTCGGGGCGCTGGCGGAGGGCCGCTTTAAGCAGCTCGAACATGCCCACTTCGCCGCCCTTGTTCTCCGCACCCATGCTGCGCGTCACTTCCTGGACCCAGTTCTTATGCGGCACGTGGACTTCGGGCGTGTCCTCGATGGTGACGATCTTGGCGTCGGGCTTCAAAAACGTGTTGATCGCGTTGAGCAGCGTCGTTTTACCGGAGGCCGTCGCCCCCACCACGAACAGGTTCAGCCCTTCTTCCAGCATCAGCGACAGGTACGCCGCGATCATGTAGTCGAGCGAGCCGAACCCGATCAGCTCCAGAACGCTGATCGGCGTGCCGCTGAATTTACGGATGGTGAAGTTGCTGCCGCGCTTGGAAATCTCGCGCCCGTAGACGATGTTGATACGCGAGCCGTCGGGCAGCACCGCGTCCACCAGCGGGTTGCGCACGGTGACCGGGTGTTTGATCCACTCGCCCAGCCACACGACAAAATCGTCCACTTCGTCATGGGTCGCAAAAACAATCGAGGACTGGACACTTTTGAACATTTTGTGCTCGACGAAGATGTGCCCCACGCCGCTGCAGCTAATATCTTCGATGAACGGGTCGAGCAGCAGCGGTTGGAGCACGCCCAGCCCCACCTTGTCGCGCAGAATGCGGTAGCGCACGCCCTCAAGTTCTTCGGGTGTTACACAAATTTTATCGGGACGGCGCGATCCGTTGGCCGGGCGGCGCTGCGTGGTGCAGAAATAATCGATCAGCTGAAGCAGGAGCTTGCGCTTTTCTTCTTTGTCTTCCAGCCGCCCGATTTCTTCCGCCCAGCCGATCAGCTTCTCATCGACCTGCGCGACGAGGTGATCGACGCTGACGACCGTCGTCGGCTCGATCGGGATGTAGTGGTTGCGCGCGCCGGTCGCGTCGGGATAAATGTGGACGTACAGCCCGTCCTTGATGGGGTAGATCAGGTTGGGCGGGTCCATTTGCCCCATGTTGCGGTTGGGCTTGGAGAAGTACTTCGGCATGCCGATCTCATCGATCGGAACCTGGCGCAAATATTCGGCCAGGAACGGCGACTGCTCGCAGGGCAGCCGCAGGTCGTGGGGCAGGCTGTCAAGAAACTCCTCGGTGACTCGTGGAGCGGTTTGTTGATCGTAGGCAAAAGGCAGTCCAGTTTGCGCCATTGATCGTTAGCCTCGCGCCTTGCTGATGGGAATAACGCGCATGCCCCAACCGGGCTCGACTTCAAACCCGACGATGGCGCCCGTGCTGCTGGCCGCACCCCGGATCTTGACGACTTGCAGCAGCTTCACCAGCCGCTGCCCGTCCTGTTCGGAGCGCAGCTGCAGGTGAGCGTCGCACATGGATCGGATCGGATTGATGAACTCCGAATCCATCGCGTCGGAATGCAGCACGATGATGATGGTTACGCCTTCGGATGTCAGGCGCTTGCAGCCCTCGAAGAAGCGGATGGTATTTTTTTCGTCGGTCGAGTGGATGATCGCGGAGGTGAACGAGTCCACCACGATCACGTCGCGCGATTTCTCCTTGTGCATCGCCTGGAGCAGCAGATTCGGCGCTTGATCGCCCAGCGCGCCCAGCTCGATCGGGTAGATGCGCAGCGCGCCCAGCAGCAGGTGATCGAGCACGTCCAGGTCGATGCTCTGCATCTGCTTGACGAGGCTCTTGACCGTGTTTTCGGTGGTGAAGACGGCGGCGCTGAAGCCGTCTTGCAGCGATCCCCAGGTGATCTGCTGCGCCAGCACCGATTTGCCGGACCCGGATCCGCCTTCGATCAGGTTCACGGAGTTGATCGGGAGGCCGCCGCCCAGCTTGCCGTCGAGTTCCTCGTTTCCAGACGAGATCACCGACTTATTTTTGGTTTTGGGTTGGTCGTCGCTCTCAGACATATCCGTGTCCTCGATGGTTACCGCAAAGTGGTTACCCCAGGCTTGGGCTGATGTTCAGCGTGTACGTCCCGATCCGGGTTTCCCCGTCGGTGATGGTGAACGAAAAGCTGTCCGCCGTTTCACCGGTCCGGGTGTAAATGAGCCGCCCCGCGTCAATATCGGCCTGGGTGAACGTGTGCAGGTTCAAATAACCTTGTTCCGGCTCGGTGGCGATCTTGTAGGTGAGCTGTTCCGGCGTGTTGTCTGCGTCGTTGGCTTGCAGCCACACGGACGTGATGACGCCCGCGTTCTCGCTGCCCACCGGGAAATCGGTCGCGCTGGGCGTGAAGGTGGGCGGCTCGCTGATGCCGATGTTGAAGGTCTGGCCTTCTACGGTGTCCTGCCCGTCGGTGACGCTGAACGTGAAGCTGCCGCCGCCGCTGCTGGTATGCGTGTACACGACCTTGCCCGCGTCGATATCGGCCTGTGTGAAGGTTTCGACGCTCAACGTGCCTTGCAGCGCGGACGTGTCGGTGACGGTGTACACGATCTCGTCGGGCGTTTCGTCGTCGGTGGCGCTGAGCAGATCGCCCGTGATCGTTTTGCGGCCCAGCGGCGCGACGGTCAGCGGCGAGGTGGTGACGGTGGGCGGCTTGTTCGCCTGGAAGTTGATCGTAATGCCGACGCCGTTGGCGGTCGCCAGCGCCACTTCGACCGGCGATCCCTGCACCGCTGGCGGGGATACCTTGATCCACAGGACCAGTTCTTCGCCGGGGTTCCACATGCCTGGATCGACGGATTCTTCCGCCCGATCAGAGGCGTCCAGGTAAATGTGCGCAGACCACGATTGCAGCGCGAGCAGATCCTGGGCCATTTCGGGATCGGCGTTGATGTTAAACGTGGTATCGAGCGTCAGGTACTGCACGCGCAGATTCCCGCTGTCGTAGCGCGCGATGACGTCCCACTGCTCGAAATCTGCCAGACGCACACTGCCGCTGTTGCGCAGGGTTACCTCGAACACGGTACGGTTACGCGTCGTTTTGGCCTCGACGAGTTCGAGGGCGGTGTGCATCCGGTCGGCCATCCGATCGCTGATCTCGCTCTGCGTCTGGCTGATCACTTCCTGCGACGCGATCGCCGCATGGCTCAGGCTCAACGCGCCAAAAAGCAGAACGAAGATGATGATGAAGGCCGAAAGAACGTTTTCCATCCCTTACAGGCTCCAGAAATACTCGCTGTCGATCCCATTGGGCATGGTGACCTTCAGGAACTGCTGACCGGCTTGCAGCGGAGCCTGGTGAATGGTGATCGCCAGGGTCGCCGTCGGTTCCCAGTCGGTCGCGTTGACGACCGTGGCGTCCCAATAGGTTCCTGTCGTCGATTCGCTGGCGTGCGGGATGCGCTTGAAATTGCCCTGCGGCCCGAAGAATATGTCCAACCGCTCGATCCCGGCGTAGGGGAGGCGCGTGTCGCCCACGTTTTTGACCCAGACGAACACCTCGATGACGCCGTTGCCGTTGGTGTCCTGTACCGCGCCGTTGGTCCATTCGGCGGCGGCGTGCACGATCGTGATCTGGCTGCGGAGCCGGTCGTTCTGCTGGTCCGCCATGTTCACGATGGCGTCGCCGCCCTCGACGATGGCGGGGTAGGCAACGTTGAACAGCATGACAGCCATGACCATGCTGATGACGATGAGCATGGCGGTCGTAATTGCCTTATCCATTCTTGTCCCTCCACGACGACGCAGCGCCTGAGTCCTGGATGCCTGCGATCAACCGGGCGATAAGGTTCGGGGTGACGCCTTCCTCGTCTTCCTGTGAGGTATCTGCGGGCTGTTGGGGAGAGCTTGTGGGCGCGGGCACATAGTCGCCGTTGTCGCCCGCCTCGACCATCGCGATCGTGACGAGTTGGAGCAGGGTGTCTTTGACGTGCTCCGAAATCCGTTTTTCCTGCGCGTACTGTTTGATCAGCATACAGGTATGGTCGGGACCCATCGAGTTCACGCGCTTGAGCGTCCATTCTTGAAGCTGCGTCAGGGTGGCCCAGTCCGCTTCGGTGATGGGGATGCCCTCATCCAGCGTCGGCGGCAGGTCGTCGTCCACGATAAAAGGCCGCGTATTGCTTGCGGACGAGCCGGTCTCGTAGTGATAGGACGCGGTAGAAGACGGGCGTCGTGGATTTTCCGGCGGGGTGACGAACCCGTCCGGGTCGGTGACGTTCCAGGCCGGGTTGCTGCTCGAACGTGCCGGGGCGTCCATGTGGATGTGGGTGGAATGGTGCGCTTCCGGTTCCGGTCGCCGGGAATAACGGGGCGCTTCCGGCTCGGTGTACCGCGAACCGTACGGGCGATCCGGCTCCGCGCGGCGCGGCGGTGGGGTTGGCTCCGGATCGGTATAGTAGGACTGTTCCTGCTGCCGCTGCCACGACGGTTTGGGCGTCTCCGGTTCTTCATAGCGCGGGCGTGTGGGCATCGGCTCGGGATCGGCGTACCGGGGTTGAGGCGGCAGCGGATCCGGCTCGGCATACCGGTGCTGCGGGGGCAACGGCTCCTGGGCCGCGTAACGCGGCGGGAGCGGCGGTTCTGGTTCTGGCTGTCGCGGGCTGTTGGCTGGCGCGGTGAGGTTGTCGAGCGTAACTTTGCGAATGACGGCGGGCGGGGGAGTCAGAATCTCCGGTTCTTCGGGTAGATCGATCGCCTGTTCCGGCTGCACCGGCACGGTGACGACCTGCGCGGCTGGTTTGGCGGGGGGTGAAGAAATCTCCGGGACGGCGGCGCTGTCCGCCCGTAGGGCAGGATATTTGTTGGTAAGGAGATGCTCCTGTATGTCTAACAGGGTTGCCTGGATTTGATTCTTGAGGATTTGTACTTCTTCTTCGAGCATTTGAACTCGGTGTTCCAGGTCCATCGCCTTACTTCCTTTGGTCGTACCGCTATCCCGGAGATATGAAAAATCGCCCCACCGGCACGGCCAAGTTCGGGTGGGGCGATTGTCCATCAGCTCTATTCAGAGCGTTAAGACCGTGATGAATTGGTTGTAGGCTTGGCCGTGCCTGATTTATTCGTTTTGTTTCGTAAGCTGCATAACCGGGATGGAAGGGGGTGACCGGCTGGTTAGGACCGGTCACCAGTTGTACCGTCGGTTAACTACCGGAGTTCCATCACCGTATCAAGCGCTGCGGGTGTAGTGCGGGTGATGTTGAGCACAGCTCCCGACGGGGGTTTGACTTCCAGGGTGAACTCGGTGTTGGCGGCCAGGCTCACGCCGGTGGGGATGGTCACGCTGATCTCGACCAGTTCACCATCTTCGAGCATGCTGTCGCCACCGGACGCTTCGTCGGAATTGTAGACCAGGAAGGTGGGCGTCCAGGTTGCAACTTCGTTGTTCGACGCGTCACGGTAGCTGATCACGACCTTCGAAGTGGTGCCCAGGTCAATCGCTTCGCCGCCCGAGGCCAGGGCCATCGTGAAGTCGACGCTGCTGACTGCCGAGCCGTCCGAGTTGGCGATGACAGCGCCCTTGACGGCCATCGAGGACTGCACGTTTTCGAGGCCCGAGTAGATGGCGGCCTCGCCCTTTTCCGTCGAAGACGAACCGGCGGACAGAATGGTGAAAGCGAAAACGGAAGCGACGACTACGAAGGCGATTAGGATAATAGCAGTTTCAAGGGCGGTCTGGCCGCTCTCATCGTTATGAAGGGTTTTGAAATTGAACATTGTTGGTCTCCTGTTAGTTGGCTTGCACACGGTAGTGTTTGCTGCACTCACTTATTAGGTTAGGACCGAAGAATTAAATGGGAATAAAAAACGGATCTAAAGCGTTATATTTCCTGAAATGTTCACAACTTTAAGACAATTTGAGCCGCTTATTATGTCCCAAGAGCCGCAGGAAAAACAGTGGATCGAGGCCCCTTCTTTGCGATCTGATGCTGAATTTACGGGGAAAATTGAGGCATTTCGGGAGGCCGGTACGGATCGCGCTCCCAAAACCGGGTGCGGTTGCTCGCAGTCACCGCGACACGATACTTCATTAATTTTTTGTTTATTTAGACCGCAAAACCGGGCTTTCGTGCGAAATTTGCGCGCGCAGACCAATGTCGAAGGACGCCGATTTTTAATCGCCTCGTTCCATCGAGGACGGCGGGCGGCGCTCTTGACAGCCCCTCTGATCTGTGTTAACTTGCATATGTTACCGATAACACACAATATTGTTTAGGTCGTTCAGGCGGCGGATGACATCCGGTCACTCGCTCGGCCAGAGGGTCGGGGACCTGCAATGAGCACAATCGCAGACGTAGCCAGGCGCGCGGGCGTTTCCAAGATGACGGTGTCCCGTGTGATCAACGATTCGGGATACATCAGCCAGGAGACACGCGAACGCGTCGAGCAGGCGATCTCAGAACTGGGATACATTCCGAACGCGCTCGCTCGCAGCCTCCGTTTTAAGCAAACCCGCACGATCGCGCTGATCCTTACCGACATCACCAACCCCTTCTTTACGACTCTGGCGCGCGGCGTCGAAGACGTGGCGAGCGAACAGGGGTTCAGCGTCATTTTCTGCAACACCGACGAATCCGAAAAAGAAGAAGCGGAATATATCAACGTCCTGCTGCAAAAGCAGGTCGATGGGCTGCTGCTGGTTCCCACCTCCTCCACCGAGGACGCGATCGCGCCCCTCCGCGAGCAGGGGCTGCCGTTCGTGCTGCTGGACCGCTACGTGCCCGGCACGCGGCTGGACAGCGTGCGCGGCGATTCGATCCACGGGGCCTATGCACTCATGCAGCATCTGCTGGATCTGGGCCACCGCCGCATTGCGGTGCTCAGCGGCCCCGCCGAAGTGACCACCTCCGTGGACCGCGTGGAAGGGGTCCGGCGGGCGGCGCACGATGCCGGGCTGGAACTCGATCTTTCGCAGGTCTATTACGGGCCGTTTTCGCTGGAGGGCGGGTACGCGATGGCGACGCAGGCCCTGGCCGCAGAGCCGCGCCCCACGGCAATTTATGCCATGAACAACTTCATCGCCATGAGCGCGCTGCGCGTCGCGCGGGAGATCGGGCTGCGCGTGCCGGAAGACCTGTCGGTGGTAACGTTCGACGATCTGCCCGCCGCGTTTGTGGCCGAGCCGTTCCTGACGGTGGCCGAGCAGCCCGCGTACGAGATGGGCCAGCAGGCCACGGCGCTGCTGCTCGATCGCCTGTCGAGCAAAGGCCCCACCGAGCCGATGGAAATCATCCTCCCGACGCGCCTGATTGTGCGTAAGTCGAGCGGGCCGGTTCCGGCCTGATGCGCCAGCAGCATAGACTGTTTCGTCGAGTCCAGGGTGTTGGATTTTTCGAGAGATATATTAAGGAGAACTTTTGATGTCTGACAATGCAGCTTCCCGGCCTTTTTCTCCTGCCGCCGACGGCGTCGATCCCGCCCAGGTGCCCACGCGCACGCTGCATACCGGCGCGCGCATCCCCGCTGTGGGATTGGGCACGTTTGGCTCGGACCGCTTCTCCGGCGAAGATATTGCACAGGCCGTGTTGGGCGCGATCGAAGTCGGCTACCGGCACATCGACTGCGCCTCGGTGTATGGCAACGAGCACCTGATCGGCCACTCGCTGCACGCGGCGATGGCGGGCGGCGTCAAGCGCGAAGACCTGTGGGTCACGTCGAAGGTGTGGAACGACATGCACGACGATGTGCTGCGCTCGTGCGAAAAGTCGCTGAAGGATTTGCAGCTCGACTACCTCGACCTTTATCTGGTGCACTGGCCGTTCCCCAACTTCCACGCGGTCGGTGTGGACGTGAGTTCGCGCGACCCCAACGCCAAGCCGTACATCCACGAGAACTATATGAAGACGTGGCGGCAGATGGAAGATCTGGTCAAGCGTGGGCTGGTGCGCCACATCGGCACGTCGAACATGACCGTGCCCAAGCTGAAACTCGTCCTGCGTGACGCGGAAATCAAGCCCGCCTGCAACGAGATGGAGCTGCACCCGCACTTCCAGCAGCCGGAGCTGTTCCAGTTTGCCGTCGATAACGGCATCGTGCCGATCGGCTTCTCGCCCATCGGCTCGCCCACTCGCCCCGACCGCGACCGCACCTCGGACGACACGGTGGACATCGAAGATCCGGTGATCGTGAAGATCGCGCAGGATCACGGCGTGCACCCGGCGGTGATCTGCATCAAGTGGGCGGTGCAGCGCGGGCAGGTCCCGATCCCCTTCTCGGTTCGCCGCAACGAATACCTGAGCAACCTGCGCTGCGCGGTGGAAGATCCGCTCTCGGATGCGGAAATGCAGGCCGTCGCGGGCATCGACCGCGACTGTCGCCTGATCAAAGGCCAAGTGTTCCTGTGGAAAGAAAACCAGCCCTGGGAAGACCTGTGGGATCCGACCGGTGAGATCACTCCGGCCTGACGCGCGGATCGTCTGCGTAGAGTCCGGCCAAAGAGGGGGGGATCCGTGGCGCATCGTTATCTCATAACCATTGACGTGGGTACGTCCAGTACCAAAACCGCGCTGTGGGACGAGGCAGGTCGCACGCTGGCCGATGCCTCGTCGGCCTACCCGCTGCGCCGCCCCGATCCGCTGTGGGCGGAGATCGAGGGCGCGACGTGGTGGGCGGCGGTATGCGCCACCGTGCGCGAGGTGATCGCGGCGGGCGGCGTCGATCCGCGTGACGTGGCGGGCATCGGCATCGATGCCGTCAGTTGGACGCTGATCCCCGTCGATCGCGCGATGAACGCGCTGGCCCCGGCGATGATCTGGCTCGACCGTCGCGCGGGCGCGGAAGCGGCCCAGCTTCAGGCGCTGCCTGAGGCCGACCGGCTGGTGAGCCTGAACGCCAACCCGCTCGATCCGGCTTACATCACGCCCAAGCTGCTGTGGCTGAAGGCGCACCGCCCGGACGTGTTCGACGCGGCGTACCGGTTCCTCGACGCGACCGGCTACATTGTCGGGCGCTTCACGGGCGAATTCGTGTGCGACACCACGCAGGCCTACGGCTATCACTTCTTCGACATGCGCCGCGACGTCTGGGATGCCGGTGCTGCCGGTACGATCGGCGTGCCGCTGGACAAGATGCCGCGCCTGTGCCCCAGCACGGAGATCGTCGGCGCGGTGACGGCGCAGGCCGCCGCCGATACGGGCCTCGCCGCCGGGATTCCGGTGCTGGCGGGCTGCCTCGATGCGGCCTCCGGCGCGCTGGGCGCGGGCCTGACGCGCCTGGGCCAGACCAACGAGCAGGGCGGACAGGCGGGCGGTATGGCCGTCAGTCTTGATCGCGTCGTGGTCGAGCCGCGCCTGATCTTTTCGCACCACGTCGTGCCGGGCCAGTACATCTTGCAGGCGGGCACGGTCGGCGGTGGATCGCTCGGCTGGTTCCGCGACACGCTCGGACAGGTGGAAGCCAGCGCGGGCGCGCTGTTGGGGCGCAGCCCGTTCGAGCTGTTTAGCCAGCAGGTCGATGCGGCCCCGGCGGGCGCGCACGGCCTGATCTTTCTGCCGTACATGGCGGGCGAGCGCACGCCGCTGTGGAGCAGCGTGGCGCGCGGCGTCTTTTTCGGCCTGTCCTACACCACCACGCGCGCGGATCTGCTGCGCGCGATCATGGAGGGCTGCGCCTTCGCCGTCTACGACAACTTGCAGATCGCGGAGGAGCACGGCGTCCACGTGACGGAATACCTCGGATCGGGTGGGGCGACGCAGAGCGCCGTCTGGTGCCAGATCAAGGCCGATATCTACGGGCGTCCGTTCATCGTGGCGCGGCGTGCCGACGGCGGCGAAGGCGGGCACAGCCTGGGCCTCTACGCGCTGACCGCGTTCGCCGTAGGGCTGGCCGACGACATCGGCGCGTGTGTGGAGCGCCTGCTGCCGCAGCGGCAGGTCTACGAGCCGTCGCCGGAGCATCACGCAATGTACGAAGACCTCTTTGGGGTCTATCGCAGTGTATCGCGCAAAGCATTGGATGATTTCGAGCGCCTGGACGCCATCGCGCGCAAGCACGGGCTGGCGGGGCAGGCGATCTGATCGCATGACGTGTGTGATAGGGACAAAGTGAACGACCATGAAAGCAGTCATTCTCGAAAATAAGGGTGTGATGACCTACCAGGACGCGCCTCAGCCGGAACCGGCACCGGGGCACGTGCTGTTGCAGGTCAAGGCCGCCTCGATCTGCGGCTCGGACATCAAGCGCTTTGCGGAAGGCCACCGCATGTACCCGCTGATCCTCGGCCACGAGGTCGCGGGCGTGATCAGCGCCGTGGGTGCAGACGTTGATCCGGCGCTGGTCGGCCAGCACGCCGCGATCATCCCGGTCGTGCCGTGCTTCGAGTGCGAGGAATGCGAGCGCGGCTATTATTCGGCCTGCCACAGCTATTCGTTCATCGGGTCGCGGCAGGCTGGCGGCTTCGCGGAGTACGTCGAGATCCCGACGCGCAACGCGCTGATCTTGCCCGACGATCTGCCGTTCGAGAAGGCGGCGCTCATCGAGCCGTCGACCGTGGCGCGGCACATGCTCGATCTGGGGAACTTCCAGGCGGGGCAGTCGGCGGTAGTGTTTGGCGCAGGCTCCATCGGCCTGATGACGGTCCAGTGGCTGCGCATCCTGGGCGCGAGCCTGATCGTCTGCACGGACATCAGCGACACCAACCTGGAGACGGCGCGCACGCTAGGCGCGCACGTCACGCTGAACCCGAAGTCGGCGGACGTGCCAAGCGAGATCCGCAAGCTGGCCGGGGATGGTGTGGACGCCGCATTCGAGGCGTCGGGATCGCCCCACGCGCTGCTGCAAACGATCGAGGTCGTGCGTCCGCGCGGCGTGGTGGTGCTGGGCGGCAACCAGCCGAAGGACGCCACCTTCCCGTCGGCGTTCATCGAGAACATGATGCGCAAAGAACTGACGCTCGTGGGCTGCTTCATGTCCTATTCCGCGCCGTTCCCCGGCCACGAATGGACCGACACCGTGAACGCGCTGCGCAGCGGTGCGCTGGACATGGACACCATGATCTCGCATCACTTCCCGCTGTCTGCCGCGCCGGACGTCTTCGCCAAGATCGCGTCGCACGAGCTGGCACACCGCAAGATCATCCTGCTGCCGGAAGCACAATAGCCCATACCGGCCTTGTTTGCGCGGGCAGTCAGGGCGCATAATACGCCCCGGTCAATGGGGCTGTGCCAGCGGGGCGCGGCGGTTCCCCTCCTACACGGGAGGGTATCACGATTGAGGACACGATGATTTTATGCGTCAACCCGAACGCGGCGATTGATAAAACCGTCATCGTTCGGTCCTTCCAGTTGGACGAGATTCACCGCCCGGAACAGGTCATGGCGTTTCCCGGCGGCAAGGGCTGCAACGTCGCTCGCGCGCTGAAGACGCTCGGCGACCAGCCGGTCGTGACGGGCTGGGTGGGCGGTTTCGCCGGGGGCTTTATCGAGGCGGGCCTGCGCCGCGAAGGGATCGAGACGGCGTTCGTGCAGACCGATTTCGAGTCGCGCACCTGCCTGTCGATCCTCGATCCCGATCGCAACACGCTGACCGAGATCTACGAGAAGGGCGAGCCGGTCCCGCCGGAGCAGGTCGAAGCGCTGAAGGTCCGCTTCCGCGAGGTCGTGGCGACGTGCGCGGCGGTGACCTTTTCGGGCAGTCTGCCCGCGGGCGTGCCCACCGACTTTTACGCGCAGTTGATCGCCATCGCGCGCGAAGCGGGCGTGCTGGTGCTGCTCGACAGCAGCGGGGACGCGCTGCGGCAGGGTGTCGCCGCCAAACCGGATCTGATCAAGCCGAACAAAAAGGAGTTCAGCGATCTGGCGCAGCGTCCGCTGACTAGCCTGAACGATTACGCGGCAGCGGCGGCGGACATTTCGGCGCACTACGGCGCGGTCGTGGTGCTGTCGATGGGGCCGGACGGCGCGCTGGCGGCCAAGGGGCGCGACGTGCTGCATGCCCGCCCACCGCAGGTGGACGCCAAAAGCGCAGTCGGGTCGGGCGACTGTATGCTGGCCGGACTGGCGTATGGGCTGACGCACGGCTTCACGCTGGGCGAAGCGATCCGGTACGGCGCGGCGGCGGGCACAGCCAACACGCTGCGCCTGGGCGCTGGGAACTTTGCGCTGGAAGATTTCGAGCGTATCCGCCCGACGGTCGAGATCGTGCATTACTAGCAATCTGACGGCGCAGGATAAACCGTGGTTTGTCCTGCGCCGTAGGGTGAAATCAAATGGTTTTTGGTAGATACTTATGCCTAAGGATATTTATGCTTCGCGCAGTGAGGCTCTAACCGGAGCGTGTTCCTTTGTTCTGAAGCCGGTCGGGCGCGGCGCTGCCGGGTTGGGCGCGCCTGAAGCCCATCGTTCCGTTCCTGGTCGGCATCTCTGCCGGGGCGTGCCCGGCGCGTGGCTCACATTGATTTGACACCGTATCAAACCTATGATATGTTACCGTTATCATGTTATCGGTATCACGTTATCATCAATAACCATTTGAGCATTGCTCGCTAATTTTTTGCACGCCGCTGCCCCCGATTTGGGCGCTTAGACTCAACACCCTGGCCGTGAAAACGGCCCAAATCGTCAACTTAGTTTATTGCTTCACAGAGGACATTTTATGACCGAACCTTTAGTGGTTATGGAAGGTGTCGAAAAGACCTTCCCTGGCGTGCATGCGCTTTCCGACTGCAAGTTCGAGCTGCTGCCGGGTGAAGTTCACGCGCTCGTCGGGGAAAACGGGGCCGGAAAATCGACGTTGATGAAGATCCTCTCCGGCGTCTACTCCAAAGATTCGGGCCGGATCCTGGTGCGGGACAAAGAAGTTGAAATTCACAATCCGCGCGCCGCGCAAAACCTGGGCATCTGCATGATCCATCAGGAACTCAACCTGATGCCCCACCTCACCATCGCTCAAAATATCTTCATCGGGCGCGAGCCGCGCCTAAGTGTGCCATTTATGCTCGACCAGAAGAAGATCAACGAGCAGTCGCGCGAGCTGCTGGAGCGGCTGCACCTGAAGCTCGATCCGCGTACGAAAGTCTCGGAGCTGACCGTTGCCAAGCAGCAGATGGTCGAGATCGCCAAGGCGCTGTCGTTCAATTCCGACGTGCTGATCATGGACGAGCCGACCGCCGCGCTGACCGAGTCCGAGATCGATGAGCTGTTCCGCATCATCGGCCAGCTGCGTGAGCACGGCGTGGGCATCGTCTACATCAGTCACCGCCTGGAAGAACTGGCGCGCATCGCGGACCGCGTGACGGTCATGCGCGATGGCCGCTACATCGACACGGTGGATATCGACAAGGTGACCATCGACCAGATCATCAGCATGATGGTCGGGCGCACGATTTACGAATCCTCGCCGCAGGTCCCCGAAAACGCCAGCGAAGACATCGTGCTGGAGGTGCGCAACCTTAACCGGGGGCGCACCCTGATCGACGTCAATTTCCAGATCAAGCGCGGCGAGATCGTCGGGTTTGCCGGGCTGATGGGCGCGGGGCGCACGGAAGTGGCGCGCGCCGTCTTTGGCGCGGACCCCATCGACTCCGGCGAGATCTACATCGAGGGACGGAAGGTTCACATCCATCACCCCCGCGACGCGGTGCAGCACGGCATCGGCTATCTGTCCGAAGACCGCAAGCGCTACGGGTTGACGCTCGATATGGACGTGGAAACTAACATCGTGCTGGCTTCGTTCCGCAAATTCCTCGACCGGATGGGGTTGGTCGATCGCTCGAAGATCCGCGCGGCGGCGTCGCACTACGTCGATGCGCTGACGATCAAGACGCCCAGCTTGCAGCAGCGGGTCAAGAACCTGTCGGGCGGCAACCAGCAGAAGCTGGTCATCGCCAAATGGCTGACCGCCGACACGCAGATCCTGATCTTTGACGAGCCGACGCGCGGCATCGACGTGGGCGCGAAGAGCGAAATCTACAAGCTGCTGAACGACTTGGCCCGGCAGGGGAAGTCCATTATCATGATTTCATCGGAGCTGCCGGAAATCCTGCGCATGAGTCACCGCGTGATCGTCATGTGCGAGGGACGCATCACCGGCGAGCTGCCCATTGAAGAAGCCACTCAAGAAAAAATTATGCAGTATGCCACCCAGCGCGGCGGCATCATGCACACCAACGGTTCCACTCCCATGAAGGCGTCAGCATAGGAAAACTAAAATGGATATTTCTGTTGCTCCCAAACAAAAGACCGCTCCTCGTTCGCTTTTTCATTCTGATGCCACCCGGCGACTGCTGGCCTTCGGCGCGCTGATCGTGCTGGTGGTGGCCTTTTCGATCGCGTCCGAGAACTTCTTTACGTTCAACAACATCAAGGGCATCTTGCTGGCGACCTCGGTCAACGGCATTTTGGCGATCGGCGTGACATTCGTGATTATCACGGGCGGCATCGACCTGTCCATCGGTACGGTGATGACGTTTTCGAGCGTGATGGCTGCCGTGGCGATTACGAATGAGGGCCTTCCGGTTGGCGTGGGTGTTGCGGTGGGCATCGGGACCGGCGCGCTGTGCGGCCTGATCAACGGCGTCGTCATCGCGCGGATGAAAGTGCCGCCGTTCATCACCACGCTGGGCATGATGTACATCGCCAAAGGTCTGGCCCTGATCATTTCTGAGCTGCGGCCCATCTACTTCACCGACTCGCCTGCGTTCCGCGAGATTGCGATGGGATCCATCCTCGGCTCCGTCATTCCTGAGTTCGACATTCCCAACGCGGTGTTGGTGATGTTCGGCGCGGCGCTGCTGGCCGGGTTTGTGCTGTCGTCAACGATTTTGGGCCGCTACACCTTCTCGATGGGCAGCAACGAGGAAGCCACCCGCCTGTCCGGTGTCAGCACAGTCCTCTGGAAAACCGCCGTTTATACGCTGGGCGGCGCGTTTGCCGGGCTGGGTGGCGTCGTCATGGCGTCCCGCCTGAATTCGGCGCAGCCCGCGCTGGGCCAGGGTTACGAGCTTGACGCGATCGCCGCCGTGGTGATTGGCGGCACGTCCCTCAGCGGTGGCGAGGGCAGCATCATGGGCACGATTATCGGCGCGTTCGTGATGAGTGTGCTGGTGAACGGCCTGCGTATTATGTCGGTTCCCCAGGAGTGGCAGACGGTCGTCACGGGCGCGATTCTGGTCGGCGCGGTCTACATGGACCTGATTCGCCGCCGCGCCGCGTAAGGTGTCGGGCACTCCGGTTAAATTAGAGCTTTTGTTGAGCGCTAGAAGCTGCGTATCGCCAGTGAAAGGAGGCCATCGGGGCGGTTTGGGGACGCCAAAGCAGCAAAGTTAGCACTCGCCGTTCGTAGGTCCGCGTTTAAACGAAGGACCCTAGACAAGCACAGCACATCAGCGCTTCGTTTTGGACCGCAGTAAACAAATAAGGGAGATTTGGCATGAAATCCACAAGACTGTTATCTGTTCTGTTCGCCCTGGTGCTGGCCCTGGGGATTTCCGTGGGTGTTGTGTACCCGCAAGGCCCCGATGAAACCCCCGCCGCGACTGAAGAGCCGGAAGGCCGCGTGCCGTACTGCACGGAAGACATCCGCGCGGAGCTTGAAGCCCAGGATATTTACATCCCCGTGATCTCCAAAGGCTTCCAGCACCAGTTCTGGCAGGCTGTGAAGAAGGGCGCTGAAATGGCTGCGGAAGACTGCGGCGTGACCATCACGTTCGAAGGTCCCGAGACCGAGGCGATGGTCGACAAGCAGTTGGAAATGCTGCAGACCGCTCTGGACAAGAACCCGGATGCGCTCGCGTTTGCCGCCCTGGACAGCAAGGCAGCCATCCCGCTGCTGGAGCGCGCCCAGGAAGAAGGCATCCCGGTGGTCGGTTTCGACTCCGGCGTTGACAGCGACATCCCCGTGACCACCGCTGCGACGGACAACGTGGCTGCTGCCGCGCTGGCCGCTGACATGATGGCCGAGCTGATCGGTGGCGAGGGTCAGGTTGCGGTGATCGCGCACGACCAGACCAGCCGCACCGGTATCGACCGCGTGGACGGCTTCAAGACCCGCATCGAAGAAGAATATCCCGACATCGAGATCGTGGACATCCAGTACGGCGCTGGTGACCAGCTCAAGTCCACCGACCTGGCGAACGCCATCATCTTGGCGCACCCGGATCTCAAGGGCTTCTTCGGCGCGAACGAAGGCTCGATCATCGGCGTGCTGAACGCGGTGACCGAACTGGGCATGGAAGGCGACATCGTGGTGATCGGTTACGACTCCGGCGTGCAGCAAATGGAAGCGATCCGCGCGGGCACGGAAGCGGGCGCCATCACCCAGGACCCGATCGGTATCGGCTACTACGCAGTTGAAGCGGCGGTCAAGGCGCTGCGCGGCGAAGAGCTGCCCGAAGTTATCGACACCGGCTTCCACTGGTACGATGCGACCAACATCGACGACGAAGACATCGCGGCGCTGCTGTACGAATAAGCCTCGAACTGTCTGACGTCTCAGACACCCGCGCCCCGGTCGCCTGATCGGGGCGACAACACACGGCCTCCCAGCAATTCGGGAGGCCGTGGCGTTTGTACGGCGTGTGCCGGAAAAAACGGTAGGGGCGTATTGCGATACGCCCCTGTTGTTTGCTTTGTTAGGTAGGGCAATTCATGAATTGCCCCTACGGATCCCTTTTCTTTTATCTCTTATACCGTCGTGTTCGGGCCGCGACGCAGATCCTGCCACGGACCGCCGTCGGTGAACCGTTCCGGCTCCAGCACCTTCGGGCGCGGATCTTCGGCCTGATCGAGCTGGAGCACCATCCAGCGCGGGTAGGGGATGCCGGGGTTGGACACGGCGTCCAGCTCGCGCAGATCCTCGTCGGTCAGCTTGAGGTCGGCGGCCTTGATGTTGTCGTCCAGGTGTTCCAGGCGGCGCGCGGCGATCAGCACGCTGCTGATCGCGGGCTGAGCCATCGCCCAGGCGATAGCGACCCGCGCCGGGGTCGCGCCGTGGCGGTCGGCGACCGCGTGCAGCGCATCCACCACGTCGTAGCCCAGCTCTTTGTCGAACGGCACAAACTGGCCCGCTTCGGCAAAGCGCGTTTCGGCGGGCGGCGGCTGGTTGCGGGAATATTTCCCTGCCAGGAAGCCCCCTGCCAACGTGCTCCACACCAGGATGCCCATGCCCGAATACTTGGCGAAGTCGATCCATTCGTGTTCCAGCCCGCGTCCGACCAGACTGTAATACATCTGGGCCGTCACGAACTTTTCGAGGTGCTGTTCGTGCTGGATACCGAGCGCCGTCGCGGCCTGCCACGCCATGTAGTTGCTCAGGCCGATATAGCGCACCTTGCCCTGGCGCACGAGATCGTCCAGCGCGCGCAGCGATTCTTCGAGCGGCGTGTTGGAGTCCCAGCCGTGAAGCTGGTACAGATCGACGTGATCGGTTTGCAGGCGGCGCAGGCTGGCCTCGATCTCGCGCATGATGTTGACGCGCGTCGCGCCGCTGTGGTTGAAGTTGGTATCGCTCATCGGCAGGCGGGCTTTGGTCGCCAGCACGATCTCGTCACGGATGCCCTTGATCGCGCTGCCGACGAGGATTTCGCTTTCGCCCCGGCTGTACACGTCGGCGGTGTCGATGAAGTTGATGCCGCGATCCAGGGCGAACTTGATCATGTCGTTGGTCGCCTGCTGGTCGAGGCGGCCCACGTTCATCGCCTCGCCGAACTGCATCGTACCCAGCCCCAGGGCGCTGACGATCAGCCCTGAACTGCCTAACCTTCGATATTCCATGATGTTTATCCCTTCGGCCCCAAAGAAGTAAATAATCTGAAGCCTACTGTAAGCCAGTCAAAGGGAATGCACAAGCCTTTGAGACGCCTGCCGCTCAGGACCCCGAACGCACGTAGTCCGCCAGCATCGCCAGTTCTCGCTGGTAGATGCGGCGCAACGCGATCGGCGTGAACCACCGGTCCAGGGTGGAGCCTACCTGAGTATCGGTTGCAATCGTCACACGGGCCTGCTCGCCATTGCCCTCCGGCTCTACGGTGAAGGTCGTGATGACGCCCGCGTTGGCATCCGTTTCGACCAGCACGCGGCCCGGCTCCGGCTCGCTGACGATCATCTGATAGGTGCGCTTGGACCCCATGATGTCCATTTGCACTTTGATGACGGTTCCCGCGCCTTTTCCACCTTCTTGAAGGATGAGCGAAGTGAAGTAGGGCCGGGGCAGAATGGCCGGGTGCCCGATCCGATAGTCGGCCAGGATCGTATAAACCATCTCCGGGCGTGCCGGGACAATTCCCGATACTTCGACATGAACGGTACTCATAATTCCTAGCTCCTTCTAACTGCTTTCCCGCCCGGTTCGATTGAATGCCGGGCATTATGCCTGATGGCTCATATATACACAGATCGGGTCAAAAGGGCGAACGCCGCAGAAACGTAAACCTCCCGGCTCTGAGGGGCAGAGCCGGGAGGTCGGGGCCGGTGATACTATCAGCGGGCCAGGTCAGTCAGCGGTGGCAGGTGCTTCTTGTTCTCCCCGTACTTTGGCGAGGATCTGGCGGTAGTTGAAGACTGCGAAGTCCACGCCAATGTATCCGGCAACTTTCCAGGCCACAATCAGCGCCAGGGCGACGACGAAGAGCATCGGGTTGGTGCTGGCGGAACCGGCCATCATGTAGTTCCAGTTCATCACGGCGCCGAACAGTGCGGCGATGCCCACGAACGCCCCGATGATAAGGGCGATACCGACCAGCAGCTCGCCGTAGACGACCAGTTTGGCAAACCAGGTGTAGGTGCCAGCGTCCAGCATGGACTGGATGAACGAGCGATACCAGTCGAAGGCGATGGGCGCGCGGCCCGTTTCAGGAATGGAGACGGCGTTGGTCCAGTAGCCCTTGAGGGCAACACCCGTCTGCGTCCATGCGGGGTCACTGATCTTGTGCTGGGCCGCTTCAATCCACTGCCAGCCGAGCCAGATGCGGATGGGCAGCCACAGCAGCGAAGCGCGACGATCGGTGAACAGACGTTGGAACAGCGACGGCCCTTCGAGTGCGTTAGTGCTGCGACGAGAAGCGGTAATCGTAGCCATGATCCTGTGTTCCTCCGTGAAAAGACGTTGTGTGCGTCTGAAGTCTGTGTGCTGGTGTTTGGTGTTCAACCTTCAATGTTGACACCAGTATAGAGCACCGGAGGGACACCTTGTAGCGGGGAAAACCCGCTTGCCGAGGGGCGAATGTCAGGGAAACCCTGACTGTTTTTCGCCTTACTGCTCGTCCAGCAGCCCGCGCGCCAGCGCGTCGCGCACGAGCTGCGCGCGCGTGCTCAGTCCGAGCTTTTCCATGCCGCGCGCCCGGTATGTTTCGACCGTTTTTACGCTCAGCGCCAGTTGATCCGCGATTTCGGTATTGGTGTAGCCCAGCGCCACCAGCCGCAGCACGTCCGCTTCGCGCTTGGACAGGGCATCCCACGGGTTGCCGCCGCTCTCGGTGGGCGTGACGCTGGCCGGTTCGTTCGCTTCCAGGTTGAGCAGCTTTTCCATCATCGCGGAGTGCACGTAAACTTCGCCGCGCATGACGGCGCGGATGGCGTTCAACAGCTCGCTGTCCACCGCCTTTTTGAGCACGTATCCGGCAGCGCCCAGCGCAAGCGCCTGTCGCAGATGGCTTTCGTCCTCGTGCATGGTCAGCACCAGCACGCGGCTGCTGGGCGCGACCTCCTTGATCGTGCGCAGCACTTCCAACCCGCCCAGCCCCGGCATCGTCAGGTCGAGCAGGATCAGGTCGGGCAGTAGATCCTCCGCCAGCGCCAGGGCGCGCGCGCCGTTGGAGGCTTCGCCCACGACGTTCAAATCGGGCTGCGCGTCGAGCAGCAGCTTGAGTCCGGCCCGCAGGATCGCGTGGTCGTCGGCGAGCAGAATACGTGTCACGTTAGCCTGGCTGTTGGTTGCCATGATCGGATGTTCCTTGAGCGGGTGAAAAGGCGGGGATCTCGACAAACAAGCTCGTGCCGTGCCCCGGCTCAGACTCAATTTTGAGCGTGCCGCCCAGCAGTTCGGCCCGCTCGCGGATGCCGAACAATCCCAGGTGCTCGCGGCTGCGCCGGTCCATGAGATCCGGCGACATGCCGATCCCATCGTCTTCGACGATCACCAGCGCCTTCGTGTCGCGTCGGTCGATCATCACGCTGACCGTGTGCGCCTGAGCGTGCCGCGCGACGTTGGTCAGGGCTTCCTGCACGATGCGGTACATGGTCGTTTCCACTTCGGACGAGAGCCGCTGCCCGTCGATGCCGTGAATGCTGAGATCGATCGTGAGGTTATAGCGTGCGCGGTAGTCCGCAACGGTCTGCCGGAGCGCGGCGGACAGTCCCAGATCGTCCAGCACGCTCGGGCGAAGCTGCCACGCCAGCCCGTGCACTTCTTCCAGCACGTCGCTCACCACCTGCCGCAGATCCTCGGTATGCTGGCGCAGATCCTCACCGCCGGACTGCTCCATCGCGTGCAGCCCGACCAGCAGCGAGGTCAACGACTGGCTGGTGCTGTCGTGCAGCTCCCGCGCGATCCGCCCCCGTTCCTCTTCCTGCGCGGCGATCACGCGGCTGACGTACTGCGCGCGCAGTTCTTCACGGGCGGCCCGTTCTTCTTCGGCCTGGGCGAGCGCCCCGGTCATGGCGTTGAACGAGACGGTCAGCCGCCCGATTTCGTCGTTGGCCCAGGGCGTGACGCGCTGGCTGAGATCCCCCCTGGCGACGGCCTGCGTCGCTTCGACCAGATTGCTGATCGGGCGGGTGATGATCCAGGTCAGAAACACCGCCGCGGCAATGCCCGCCAGCGACATGATCACGCTCGTCACGATAAGCTGGCGCGTGACGGTGCTAACCGCGTTTTGCAGCTTTGCGTCCGAAAGCCCCACGTGCACGGTGGCCGTGGAGCCATCCGCCAGCGTGAAGTGTTCCGAGACGTCCAGCACGTGCGCATCGCCAATGGTACGCCAAACCGAGATGTGGTGATCCCCCCCTGCCGACGGGTTGGCACCCAGCAGGTCGCGGGGTACGCTGCCGCTGCTACCCAACAATGTGCCATCTGCCGCCGTCACGAACAGGTACGCGACCTCCGTGTTATGGCGCGCGTCGGAATAGTGCGCTTTCGTTTCATCGACCAAAAAGTTCAGGTCGGCGCTTTGGCCCGCGTTCATCAGATTTTCGGCGCTGGTTGCCACGTGAGACGTGATCGAGGTGGCCTGTGTCCTCAGATCCTCGTGCAAGATCTGCGTCATCGAGCGGCGCACCTGGACCGTGACAAAAACGCTCAGCAGCAGCACGATGCCCAACACGATACCC
Source organism: Aggregatilinea sp. (assembly GCF_036822615.1). Lineage (NCBI taxonomy): Bacteria > Bacillati > Chloroflexota > Anaerolineae > Aggregatilineales > Aggregatilineaceae > Aggregatilinea > Aggregatilinea sp. The sequence continues at coordinate 55,524 of NZ_DAISHJ010000005.1, forward strand.
AGCACTTTTGTTCGTACGCTAACCGCGCCGAAGATCGCCCAGAAACGCTGGAACGCGGACGAGCGAAGCACGTTGTCGATTGTCCCGGAGGAAGTCCGTTTCACGAGGGGCCGCGATTCTATACCTTCGACGCCGGTGAAGCGCCTGGGGTTGAGATCAACTTCATCTTTTTTATTTTAACGGTTTGGGGCGTGCTTTGCCATTCGGGGCGCGGCGATCAAAAAGCCCGCCACAGCGGGCGGGCTTCTGACAGCCGGAATGCAAGGTGAATCTTACGCGTCCAGATCCGCGATGAGCTGCTTGCCCTGCTTCATCACATCTGCGAGGCTGGCCTGGTCGGTGAGGAACAGCGAGGCCATGTCCTCGACGGCGGTCTGCGCTTCGGCAACACGCGGGTGGAACGGGCGCGCGGCCATGACGTTGGCTTCGCTGTAGCGGCCCATCGCCTCGACGATCACGTTGGGCTTGTCCGCGAAGTATTCCAGGATCGAGGTGCGCGGCATGACGAACCACGACTGGCCCTCGGCCAGCTTGGGCGCGTTTTCGGGCGAGGTCAGGAACTTGATCAGTTCCTTCGCGCCGTCGGGGTTGGGTGCGGACGCCGGAAGCGAGAAGCCCCAGCCGCCCCACCAGCTCTTGCTGCCCGCTGCGCCCGCCGGAGGCAGTTCGATCGCCATCTTGCTGGCGTCGAACCAGTCGGTGTTGCCTTCCGCGACGCTCTGGAAGAACGGCCACTGGCGCATGAAGGCCACCTTGTCGCCCATGTACAGCTCGTTCTGGGCGGTGTAGTCCTGGTTGAGCGCCGTCTCCGGGAAGATCTTGTGCGTGTGGATCATGTCGTAGAGGAACTGGAACGCTTCGGCGGTGCCCTCGTCGAAGTCGAAGACGCTGCCGCCCGACTGCGACGCGAGGTACGCGCAGTACACATACAGCAGGCCCGGCTTCACCAGACCGTCGGTCGTGCCCCAGACGCCGCTCGCGGAGTCGGTGAATTCCTTGCCCAGCTCGACCATCTCATCCCAGGTCGCCGGGCTGCTGACGCCCTTCTCCTCCAGCCAGTCCTTGCGGGTGAAGAAGTAGCCGATGGCGAACTCGTGCGGGACGCGGTAGCGCTGGTCCTCGTAGCTCAGGAACGTGTCGATCTGGCCCTGCATGCTCTCCGGGAAGTCGTCCCAGGTTTCCTGCGGGATGATGTCGTCCAGCGGCATGATCCAGCCCGCGCGGATGAACGTGGGGGAGCTGTCGTCCGCGTCGCTGATGACGTCTACGGGGCTGTTGCCCGCCGCGAACGCGGTGCTGTACTTGGTCAGCATGTCGTTGCCGCTGACCGGGCCGCCTTCGAGCTTGACCGTCAGGCCGGTGGCCGATTCGAAGTCCGGCAGGATGGCTTTGATCGCGTCGTGGGCGAATTCCTGGATGGCGAGCACGACCTCGTCCTGCGCGTGGACAACGCGCGGCGCGAAGATGCCCTGCTGTGCGATTTTGCCGCCGCTGACGGCTGCGCCTGCGATTGCCAGACTGGTGCCCTTAATGAATGTACGGCGAGAAAAACCCTTCTTAGCCATGTTGTTGCCTCTCCTGATGTCTAAGTTTCGGTAAGTATTGTCCGGCGCGAGCAATAGGGTGCGAACCGGCTCACTCGATGGGCATCCAGGGACCGGGCCGGAGGCCGCCTGGACGAACTACTCTTTGACGGTTGAGCAAGAAACGACGGATCGAATTTCGGAGCGTGTTTAGTACCTCCCATACTCGTACACGGTGTCGAACAAAGTCAGGATGTTATCGGCAGGGACGTCGTGCTGAATGTTATGTCCCGCCGCGAAGACGAAGCCGCCACCCGGCATAAAATCGTCGAGCAGGCGGCGCGCGGCATCACGTACCTCATCCGGCGTGCCGAACGGCAGCACGTGCTGTTGGTCGAAGCCGCCCCAAAACGTCAGGCGATCTCCGAACGCGCGCTTGAGCTGCTGGCGGTCACCCATACCCGCCGCCAGGGGCTGAACCGGATGCAGCGCGTCCACACCGCCGTCGATCAGGTGTGGAATCAACGGCACGACGCCGCCATCGGTGTGGTGCCAGATTTTTGCTTCCGTCCGGCTGTGGATGAAATCCCACAGCGCGCGATCGCGCGGCCAGACGATCCGGCAGTACAGATCCGGCGAGAGCAGCGGCCCCGCCTGCGCGCCGATATCGGAGCCTGTCATCACCACCGATACGTAAGGGCCAACTCGTTTGAGCGTCTCGTCCATCAGCGCCATCTGGTAATCCAGCACGGCATCTAACAGCGCGGCGGCGAACGCCGGATCGAGCACCAGATCCTCGAAAAACTGCACGAAGCCGCGCAGATACCACGCGAATTCGAACACGGAAGCGCACACGTTGGCGATCACGCCGTACCCGGTCGTCTCGTACAGGTCGCGCACGCGCGCTTCTAGCCCGGCGTAACGGGACGGATCGCGCGGGTCCGGCCACCGGAAGCGCGCAAGGTCGGCGGCGGATTCCGCCCCGGCCAGCGGGTGACCCACGAAATCGTAATACCACAGGCGGCCATCCGGCCCGTAGGCGGCTTTGCGCCGGATGCCGAACGCATCTTCGTACGTGTCGTCGTCCAGCTCGATATCCGCCCAGCCCGCCGGGGCGCTCAGGTGCGCATAGCGCGTATCGACGTGCAGTCGTTCCAGCAGCGCCTCGCCGGGCACGACCGCTTGCAGCACGCGATCCATCAGCCCAGCGTCGGGGCAAAAGCCCACCCGTTCCTCAAGCGCCGCGCTGGCCCCGGTCGTTAGCGTCGTGGCGATGCCGCCCAGATCGATCGGGACGCGATCCGGCTCGCGGTGGTTCAGGGCGGCGTTCAGCCGGTCGCGTGCGTTCATGAGGCGTAAACGCAGCGCTTGGCTTCGTCGGCAAAGGCGGCGATCAGGTCCGGATCGGCGTCGAAAAAGTGATCGGACGGGCTGAGAATATAGCCGCCGTGCGGCCCGGCCTGTTCGAAGCAGCGGCGGACTTCGGTGCGCGTTTCCTCCGGCGTGCAGTTCTGGAAGTAGTGACCCTGGTCGAAGCCGCCGATCATGCACACGCGCTCCCCGATGCGCTGCTTGGCCTCGGCCAGCCGCGTATCGCCGCCCATGTTCGGCGGGGTGAACGTCTCCATCGCGTCGGGACCCATGTCCGCGATGCGTTCCAGAATGGGCATCATGCCGCCGCAGGTATGGTAGACGATGCGCTGCCCGACGCTGTGCGCCAGATCGATCAGTTCCTTGTCGTAGGGCGCGACGAACTCATCGAACAGCTTGGGCGAGATCACGGTCGAGGACGCCGCGCCGCCGCCCAGCTCCAGCAGATCGTAGCGCGCGCCTTTCAGCGAGCGGATGAACGTCTTTTTGCGCTCCTGAAGGATGCCGATCAGCGCGTGAATCCACTCGGGATCGTCGTACGTCTCGTAGATGATGCGCTCCGTGCCGATCAGTTCGACCGCATCCTGCCAGCAGCCCGGCTGCCCGTAGATGTCGAAGTAGCAGATGTGGCCGCGTACCAGCCCGCGCTCGCCGAAGGCCTCCGCGCGCTGGTTGACCGCTTCCACGTCGCAGGTCGGATGCGTCACGAATTCCGCGATCAGGTCGATGTCGTTCTTTTCCTTGACCAGCGGCTCGACTACCCAGTCCGTGTATTCGTTGCCTTGCAGCACCATCGAAAGCGTGCCCTTGGGCGTGACGAAGTTGTAGCGCGTGGTCTTGTACTGGTCGTTCGGGATCGACTCCGGCTCGATGCGCCAGTTGTCCGAGACGACGCGGTGCGTGTGGTCCAGCGGGTGAATGAAGGTCTGGTTCGGATCGAAGTACTCGCCCTTGCTGGCGTCGGCCTTGTAGGGCACGGTCCACATCATCGCGTCCAGCCCGTAGCGATCGTAAAATGCCGGGTAGGGGATGCCGCCCATGTATTTGTCGAGAAAATAGAGCATGACGTGATGCGTCGTTGTCGGCAGGCGATCCGGCACGCCGCCCGTGAGGGCGGTCAGCATACGTTGGCGGGACGTCATTTCGGCCATCGATGCGTTTCCCTCCTACGCCGGAACCAGTTCCAGCGTGATCACTTCGCCGCCGCGCGCCTGGATGGTGGCGCGGCCTCCCGTCATTTTGAGCGTTTCCTGGCGCTCTCCGGCCATGTCGGTGCGATACGCTTCCGCGACCGGTATCCCGACGGTGACGGTCCCTTCGACCGGCTCGCGCGTGATGTTGTAGCAGCGCACGATCAGCGTATTGGCCTCGCTGCGGCGTACGGCGCTCAGGACCAGCTCCGGCGGATCGATCTGCACGAGGCTGAATGACGCGGGCAGACTCCCGCCGCGCGGCCACGGGATCGCCGTGACCCGTGCCGGGTCGTCGCGCGTGATGTTCATGTCGTGCAGTTCCAGCCCGGGATGCGTATCGGCGCGGCGGCCCAGGACCGGCGCGTTGTAATTCTGCGCGGCCTGGAACACGGCTCCCCAGCCGTCCGCGTGCGGCAGAATCGCGTAGTCGTACGCGTAGGGGCCAAAACACTGTGCGCCCGGCGTGGGGACCAGCGGCCCGGCGGCGATGCGCCGCACCCACAGGTCGTCGCGCGAGAGCCACCCGACCGCGCGCAGCAGCGTCAGCGCGATCGTGCCGTCTTCGGTCACCTCGACCGACGGCAGGCCCTTGTTCAGGATCGCCAGCCCGTGATCGCCGTCGCTCAGGTCGGTGAAAGTGCGCTGGTGCATGAGCGCGGTGGGATCCTCCACCCAGCCGGTCGAATCGGGCAGCTTGAGGTCGCGTGCGGCGACCATGAACGATTCATCCACGTGCGCCTGCTCGACGTGCAGCCCGGTCGGGAAGTTCACCGTCAGCTTGTGGTCGCGCGCCCGGTTATCGATCTCGGTGTGGATGAACACGCCCGGCTGCCCCGCATAAAGCCGCACTTCGCTGACGATGGGCAGCGGGACCGTTTCCCCGGCGCGGCGCGTGCGGTCGTCCGTCAGGCCGACGGGCAGATCCAGCGTGCGCTCGATGCGGAACGCCGCGCGGCACGGCCCCGCCTCGATGCGGGTGATCGCCGCGTTCGCGCCCACGGTCGAAATCGTCTGGCTGTGCTCGGGCAGGGGGCAGAAGCTGTACTCGTCGCCCGTGTCTTCCACGTCGAAGAAGTGATGCAGGCCGGTGTAGGTTTGGCCGGTCTGCTTGTCCAGCAGGTTCAGGCTGCCGTCCGGCTGAATGGCGACGGCCAGGAAGCTGTTTTCCATGCCGCGCTCGTAGCTTTCCAGGTCCGTACCGGGCGCGGCGGCTCCGGCGGCGGGCTGTGCGAACAGGCTCGTATAGCCCATCGCGGGCAGGTCGGCGGGCAGCAGCACGCGCACCACGTGCTTGCGGTTGGCCTTGAGCACTTCCATCCAGAAGCGCTCCTGGTCTTCGATCACCTGATGCGGCACCAGCGTACCGTCCGCTGCAACGATCTGGAATGCGTCTGCGATGGGATCGTCGTATTCGAACTCGATGGTCGCCTCGGCCACTTCGCGGCGCGCCCAGCCGAGCGGGTTGAACAGCAGCACCGGCACGCCGTTCTGCGCGCTCATGTCGGCCTGCCGTGCGATCTGCCGCAGGCTGTCGCGCACCAGGATGTCGGCGATCTGCCGCGACTGGCTGAAGCGGTACGCCATCTCGTGATGGACCTCGTCGATGCCGCTGCCGTACATGTCGTCGTGCGGGTGGTTGAGCAGCAGCCATTTCCAGGCGTGCGCGGCGAGGCCGGGTGTGCCTTCAGGGATGTCCGCGCCCGACAGCCACGCCAGCGCGGTCAGCGGTTCCATATAGCGTTCGAGCAGCGTTTCGCCCGCGTGGTTGGCCTGCTTGAGGTGGATGCGCGTGGAATAGACGCCCTGCAGAATCTCCGAATAGCGGCCCCAGCGGAATTCCCCCTCGAACGTGGGCAAATTCACGCCCGCGTCGCGCACGGCGGCCAGATGTTCCGCCAGCGTGCCGTGATGGATCGTCGTGTCGGGTAGGGCGGCGTTCGCGCGGCGGATTACTTCCGGCATACGCGGCTCGGCTTCGGCGTGGTCGATGCCGTTCATGAGCAAAATCGTGCCGGTGTTGGTCATCGGCTTCAGCTTATCGATGGCCTTTTCGATCTTCTCCTGCGCCAGATCTCCGTTGAACAACATCTGCGAGACGTCGCCCCAGTGGATGCCATAGCCCAGGTTCGTGACGTTGTGATAGCCCCACGGCATCAGCACGGCGGTGACCTGCGATCCGTCCGGCGCGCACCACTCGAACTCGGTGCCCAGGCGGTCGCCTTCCGCGCCCATGCCGCGCCAGAAGAACGCGTTATCCAGGCCGAAGCCGCGCAGAATCTGCGGAAGCTGCGCGATGTGCCCGAAGCCGTCCGGCACGTAGCCGATGCGCATCACGCCGCCGTAGGGTTCGCCCATTTTGTGGCCGAGCGCCAGGTTGCGGATCAGCGCTTCGGGGCTGACCAGGAACTCGTCGGCCAACACGTACCACGGCCCGACCTGAATGCGGCCCGACTGGCAGTAGGCTTGCAGGCGCGCGGCCTGTTCGGGGCGGATTTCGAGATAGTCTTCCAAAACGCTCATCTGGCCGTCAAGCATGAACACCCGGAAGTCGGGATCATCGTCGAGGGTATTCAACAAACGGTCGATGAGGCGGACGAGGCGGGCGCGGAATTCTTGAAATGTGACGTACCAGGCGCGGTCCCAATGGGTGTGGCTGACGAGCGTGGCGCGGTAGGTGGGCTGCACCATAAGGAACCCTCTCAGGTTTAAGTAACCCGGTGACCACGGTGCTCCGGTGCAAAAAGGGTCAGGCTCGCAAGAGGGCCGGAGCCGCCGGGCAGGGATAAAGAGCAGAAAAGCTGTCTATAAGAATGAAATCCAGCGCATCTTATTGTATAGACAAATTTAGTATAGTTCTGGGGGCTTGTCAAGAAGGGGCCGATCTCCGACCGTAACAGCGCGCGGAAGTTGCCTTCGACTGCTTTTCGATGGCGTTTGTTGACAGAACCATTAGATCCTCGCATAATGAAGTTGTATATACAATTTCGTTCTCTGGGTGTGTATCGTCCATTACGTACTTAGTTCACTGCGCTGCACGATGATGCACATCACTTTCATCCGTCCGGGCCCAAAGCGGGTTGCTCTCGCTGGTGTTTGGCCCGCAGAAGGATTTCTTAAATGTTTGACTGGTTTGACACTTCTGTCCTCACTTTGTTTAGTACGGTTGTCATCACCCGGTTCTGGCTTGTCGCTGCGCTGGCAGCGCTGATCCCGGCGTGGTGGGCGCGGCGCAAAAACTTTAGCGCCGGGCTGGTGTATGCGATCGCGGCGGGCGGTGCGATTGCCGCCAGCGAGATCGTCCATTCGCTGATTCCCGGCGCGACCCAGACGTTTGAGCGCGGCGAGACGCCCAGTGCGGCCTACACCATCTGGACCGATCCGAGTTTCCGTGCCGACTTCGGCCTCGTGTTGATCCTGGCCGTGCTCGCGCTGCTGGTTATGAAGGGCATCGCGCGGCTGCGCCAGGACGAAACGTCGGACGTGGTCAGCCGCTGGCGTACCAGCGCGGTCGGCAGTGCGGTCGTGTTGGCGCTGCCGCTGGTCGCGTGGGGCTGGGCCGTGGGCAAGCTGTTGTTTCAGGCCAGCTACGGCGACATCGTCCTGCCGCTGATCGGGTTTGCCGCGCTGATGGTCGTGGGCGGCGTGGTGACTGTCCGGCTGATCGGTTGGCAGCGCAATCTCGGCCTGCTGGTGCTCAGCGGCGTGGTGATCGCGCTGCAAGTGTGGTTCAACAGCACGCGCGGCCCCGCTTCTATGTTTGAATCGAACGGGTCCGTGCCGTTTTACATGCCGCTGATCCCGATCATCCTCGGCGCGCTCAGCGCCCCGCTGCTCGTGACGCGCTGGCGCAAACAGCAGATCGTGGCGCTGGGCTGGCAGGTGGGCGCGCTGGCCTGGACGACGGCGGCGGTCGGCTGGCTGGCGCGCTTCCTGGGCTTCTACGACTATCAAAACTCGTTCGCCTTCGACCTGGGCACGGTGCTCAATGCGCCCATTCGCGTGCTGACGGCCCTCAGCGCCTACTATTACGATCTCGTCCCGCGCGAGCTCGCAGACGACGTGAACGCGGCCAACGCGGGCAAGTGGGAATCGACGCTGGCCGTGTTGGCGGGCGCGCTGGTCCTACTGTGGGTGATGTGGCGTGCGGCGGCGCTGCCCGCCCGCTCGAAGCCGCGTACGCTGGCCGATACGCTGGAGCGGGTGCGGCACCCGCAGTTTTCGCTCAGCCAGCGGCGCTACGTGCTGGCGTTCTCGCTGATCCTGCCCGCGCTGGCGCTGCGCACCTTCACCACGTTTTACCCGTTTTTGCAGACGGTGGCGCTCAGCGTGCAGAAGTACAACCCGGCCTTCCCGCCGCGCCAGTACATCGCGCTGCGCAACTTCGAAAAGCTCTCCACCGACCTCGTCGTGCGCGAAAGCCTGGAATTCACCATCCTGTTCGTGTTCATCTCGACCTTCTTCCAGGTGGTGCTGGGGCTGGCGATCGCGCATCTGCTCAATGCCAACTTCAGCCTGCGCGGGTTTGCGCGCACGGTCAGCCTGATCCCGTGGGCCGTGCCCATGGTGGTCGCGGCGATCGGCTTCCGCTGGATGTTCGACGACCAGTTCGGCATGATCCCCGACCTGCTGCGCCGCCTGTTCAGCTACCAGGGCACGTGGCTGGTGGACCCCGAACACGCGCGCATGGCGGTGACCTTCGTCAACGTGTGGAAGAGCACGCCCTTCGCGGCGCTGCTGTTACTCGCCGGGCTGCAAGGTATTTCGGAAGATCTGTACGAGGCGGCAAAGGTGGACGGCGCGAACTGGATCGACTCGCTGCGCTTCATCACCGTGCCGATGCTGATGCCGATCATCGTGACGATCAGCATGTTCCTGCTGGTGTGGCAGCTCGCCGCGTTCGACCTGCCCTTCGCCATGACGGGCGGCGGGCCGGGCTTCTCGACCACGGTGCTCGCGCAGAAAATCTACCTGGAGATCAACTCGCTGAATTACAGCTATGCGGCGGCGGTCAGCATCGCGCTGGTCATCGTCGTGACGGTTATTGGCGGTCTGGGACTGGTCGCGCTGCGCCGGTCGGAAGTTTCAGCCTAGGAGGGCGGCGCTGCGATGACGACTCAACCCCTGGTCGAACGTGTGAATGGAATCGGGCGCGAGCGGCGCTCGTGGCTGGAACGCCACAGCGGCAAGATCGCCGTGTATCTCGCGCTCGTCGTGTTCGTAATCTTCATCTGCTTCCCGTTTTACTACATCGTGATGTCTTCCATCACGCCGCGCACGGATCTGTTCAACATTCCGCCGTCGTACTGGCCCAGCAGCCCCACGCTGGAAAATTACCGGCACATGATCAATGCCGTGCCGTTTTTGACCTACCTGCGCAACTCGCTGATTTTCGCGGTGGGATCGTCGGTGGTGTCGGTGATCGCCAGCGCGATGGCGGCCTATGCCCTGGCGCGCATCAAGTTCCCCGGCAGCAACATCGTTTATATGCTGCTGGTGATGTCCAGCGCGCTGCCGCAGATCGCCGTGCTCGTTCCCATGTTCGAGACGTTCCAGAGCTTCAGCCTGATCAACACGCACCAGGGCCTGATCATCCTGATGAGCAGCCTGCTCATGCCCTTCTCGATCCTGATCCTGGTGTCGTTCATCATGCAGATTCCGGTCGAGATCGAAGAGGCGGCGCTGATCGACGGCGCGAACATCGTGCAGGTGCTGACGCGCATGATGGTCCCGCTGCTGCTGCCCGCGCTCTCGACCATGACCATGATCAACTTCATCATCAGTTGGAACGAGCTGCTGTACCCGCTGGTGTTCGCCCAGCGCGATGTGACCAAGACGCTCAGCGTGGCGCTGGTCGAGCTGTCGTCGGATGCCTCGACTTACACGCGCCCGTGGGACATGCTCAGCGCGCTCAGCGTCTTCATGGTGATCCCGGTGCTGCTGCTGGTGCTGGCCGGGCAGCGCATGATCATCGCCGGGCTGTCGCGTGGGGCGGTGAAGTAGGCGAGGTTGGCGCGATGGCGGATCGTTTGACTTCACGCGAGCGCGTGCTCGCCGCTTTTGACCACACGGAGCCGGACCGCGTGCCCGCGTGGTTGGGCGCGTCGCCCGCGTTCCGTGCAAAAGCGGTGCGCGAGTTGGGGCTGTCCGATGACGAGAGCCTCTCCTACGCCGTGGGTGACGACTTCCGCCGCGTCTATGCGCGTTACGCCGGGCCGGACGAATTTTCGCCCGACAAGAATCTGCCGCCCGGCGTGACGTACCGCTCCGTGTTTGGTATCCTGCGCCACGGCTATGAGGGCGGCCAGCCGCTCTTTCACCCGCTGGCGAAGGCCGAAACCGTGGCCGACGTGGACGCCTATCCCTGGCCCGATCCGGCCTGGATGGACGTGTCGCAGATCCGGGCGGATGCGCAGCGTTGGGGCGGGCAGTACGCCATGCTCGGCGGGGAGTGGGCCCCGTTCTGGCACGACGCGATCGATCTGTTGGGCATGGAAAACCTGCTGATGAAAATGTTCGACGCGCCGGAGGTGGTCGAAGCGGTGCTGGCGCATACTGCCGCCTTTTACGCCGCCGTCAGCGAGCGCACTTTCGAGGCTGCCGGAGATGCGATCGACATCTTTTTCATCGGCAACGACTTCGGCTCGCGCAACGGCCCTTTGATCGGCGTGAAGCAGTTCGAGCAGTTCCTTTTGCCGCCGCTGCGCTCCCTCATCGACCTGGGACACCGGTATAATATGAGAGTACTGATGCACTGCTGCGGCGGGTTCGCGCCGCTCATCCCGTCCCTGATAGACGCCGGGCTGGACGGGCTTCAGGCGCTTCAGCCCAACTGCCGGGGCATGGACCCGGCGGCGCTCAAAGCCGAGTTTGGCCGCGACCTGCTGCTGATGGGCGCGATCAACACGCAGCTTTTGATCGAAGGCACGCCGGAGCAGGCGCGCGCCGAGACGCGCCGCATCCTTGAGATCATGATGCCCGGCGGCGGGTACGTGGCGTGCCCCAGTCACGACTATGTGCTGGGCGAGACGCCGGTCGATAATATCATGGCGGTTTACGAGACGATTCGCGCGTATGGGGACTATGGCTAAGACGTTTTTGAGTGGCAGCCTGTTCGGAGCCAATGGGGGCGACGGTTCATCTGTGTCGCCCTTTTTCCGGGTGATAATTTATAAGAATGAAATCACGAATATCATGAATTTAGCCAGAAAACCCGCCCATCCAGGTGGGCACGCCGAACCGGATCGCATGGAACTATCACAAGGTGAGGAGACAGCATCATGACGGAGCAGCACGAGCACATCACGATTGAGCAAAACGTAGAAATTTTGAAGCGTTATGCCTACCTGGAGCGCGCGTGTATGCGCACCCTGGCGGGCTGGCTGGCTGGCGTCCCGGAATGGGACGCGAAGAATCTGTTTGGGCTGCATATCTGGGAAAGCGCCGACGCCGCCAACGAGCTGCGCGCCCGCCTGCGCGAGCTGCGCAACTACCAGCCGGAGCGTAATCTCAGCCCCACGCTGGAACTGGTCTTTAAGGAACTCGATTACGCGCAGAACACGGCGGAGGTGATCGCCAGCGTGTACCTCGTGGTCAAGAAGGCGCTGCGCGACGCGTATCGCTCTCACCCGGACGCGACGTGGTCGGAGTTCGACAATCCCACGGTGAAGATCACCGAGAAGATTCTGCCCCAGGCCGAGCAGCAGGTGGAATGGGCTGAGGCGTTCTTCGAGGCGATCAAGCCCGACTATTCCGGCTGGGAAGCGTGGCAGGCCTACATCGCCGGGCTGCTGGAAGCCGACGGCGGCGTGACCGGGACCGGCCCCAAGCGCGAGCCGCCGCAGCGCCCGGCGGACGAGCGCCCGCTGCTGCTGCCGTGGGCGACCTGCCAGCGTATGCCCAACTGGCCGATCTTCGACCCGTCGGCGGACGTCCAGCCCGACCGCGAGCTTGAGCCGGAGGAGCACCGCATCTGGCGCTTCAAGCACTACGTCAACGAGATGACGGCCTCCGAGACGCTCGGCTCGATCCTGTGGATGACGCCCGAAATGGAATGGGAATACCAGCACAACGTCTCGCGCCACCTGTGGGACGAGATCCGGCACAGCCAGCTCGGCCAGTCGCGCGTGCAGCAGCTCGGCATGAAGGTCGAAGACGTGCCGCAGGTCGTGCAGATCTACAACGTCATGATGACCCTGCCCGCCGTGGAACAGTACGCGCTGCTGACGACGGTCATCGAGCCGAACGGCATGCCCGAAAAGCGCGCCAACCGCGAGCACTGGGAGGAAATGGATGACGAGATCTCGGCGGCGGCGGTCAGCTACGACTGGAGCGACGAGAACTTCCACGTGCGTTGGGGCCAGAAGTGGACGCCCGTGCTGCTCGAAACGTACCACTACGACGAATCGCCCGCGCAGATCAAGGAGCGCATGGAAGCCTGGCTGGTGGAAAACACGCCGGTCAAGATGCAGCAGAAGCACGCGCACGGCGAATATTAGACCCGCAATTTTGTTTCTCCGCAGGGGCGGGGCTTGCCCCCGCCCGCAGTCGGGCGGACGCATACCGGCCCCTGCGGAACCACTCCCCAACAACAGAAAAGAGTTACGCTGCGGAGGCACACTTCATCATGGCAAAAGCATTACCCACCTCGGCGAAGATGAACGAGCAGGCGCGTGTAGACAGCGCCTCGAAGATCCTGAAGCGCTTTTATGTGGCCGAGCGCACGCTGATGCGCACCCTCGGCGCGTGGTTCGTCGCCACGAGCCAGTGGGATCTCAAGCGCCAGCTTAGCGCGGATATGTGGCAGACCGCCCAGCACGCCGATGTGCTACGCACGCGCGTGTTGGAACTGCGCTACCCGCGCCGCGACGTCGATCGCAAGTACGACGCGCAGGTATTGGCGCTCATGGCGGAAGTCGCGAAAGCTGCCGGCACGCGGGAATTTATCGCGGGTGTGTATGACGTGGTGATCCCCGCGCTGGTGCAGAATTACGAGGCGTACGCCGCGCGCACGGACTGGCTGGACGACGCGCCGACCGTGTATCGCGTTCAGCACATTCTGATCGACAAGCAGATGCAAACCGCCGCCATGCGGTCCCTGCGCGAGCAGGTGTACGAGGGCGACGAGCCTGCGTCGGTCGAGCAGTGGCGCGACTACCTGCGGCAATATCTGGCCAGCATCGGCGGTTTCGATGGCCTGGGCGAAGTCAGCGATCCGCCGGAATCGCACCCCTGCGCCGGACGCCCCGCGTTCGACGTGCCGCGCACCGTGGAGCGCGATCCGCGCTGGCGGCCTGCGCTGTTCCACCTCCCGCACGAAAACAAGTACGATGCGGTGGGCCGCGAAGCCTGGAAGCGCATCGAGGCGCTGGATAAGCGCGTGGCGATGCAGGTCTGGTCCGCCATCAGTCACTTCAACGAAATCTGGGCGGCGGAAGTGCCCGCTTCTGTGATGTGGGATCTCGACAGCGAGCCGTGGGACTTCTACATGGATCTGGCGCGCTGGACCTGGGACGAGACGCGTCACAGCACGATGGGCTGGCGCGTGCTGGAAGGCTGGGGCTGGGACGTGCCGGATCTCGTGCCGTGGGCCAATGCGCTCTACAACTCGACCGGCAGCACCCCCGCGCGCCAGCGGTTGTCGCTGCTGCACTTCTACGAAGAAGGACTGCTGCGCTCCGGCACAAAGCAGATCGAGCTGAAGATCCTCGAATCGGCGCAGGACGATAACAGCTCGATGGATATGGACTACGACTGGGCCGACGAAGCGATCCACGTCAACTACGGCTATACGTGGCTCAAGCACCTGCTCGGCGACGACAAAGCCGGGCGCGACGAGCTGAAGCGCCTGACCGACGAGGCCCGCGCCAAACACGCCGACTTTGTGCTGGCGCACAAGGACGATCCGAATGCCTCGCTTGCGCCGTACTTCGAACGGCTGTACCCGGTCGTACAGGCCATGCTGACCGACGTTCCCGACGATGGGCTGGACGTCCATTGGGCCCCGGTCGCCGCCGACGAAGAGGTCCTCAAGGAGCTGTAACCGCGTGCCACTCGTAACCTTAGTCCAGACGGGCGTGAGCTTCGAAGCCGGAGACGACGAGACGATCATGGAAGCGGCGGAGCGGGCCGGGATTTTCATGGTCCATAGCTGCCTGAGCGGCACCTGCCGCTCGTGCATGACGCGCGTGATCAGTGGCGAGGTCGAGCACGACCCGGAATATCTCGATGATCTGAACATCGACGACTATGAGGTCGAAGAGGGCTACCGCCTGTTGTGCAGCGCCTTCGCCCGCACTGACGTCGAACTCGACAAATAACCGTATTGCCGGGAGGATGGCCCATGAAGCTGATGATCTTTCGCGCATTTTGGGGCATGACCGGATCGACTGCCGAGCAGATCGACCGCATCGCGGCGGCGGGGTATGACGGCGTGGAAGGCGCACCGCCGGATCCCAGCGAGATGCCGCGCGCCGAGTTTTTGGACCGCCTGCGCCAGCACAATCTGGCGCTGATCCTGGGCGCGCAGGTGGATTCGCGCGAGCAGATCGAGCCGGTCCTGATGCGGCTGGCGGAATATGGCCCGCTCAAAATCGATCTGCACAGCGGGCGCGATGCCATGTCGCGCGACGAGGGCTGTGCCTACTTCGAAGAGGCGCTGCGCGTCGAGCGCTCGATCGGCATCCCGGTCGCGCACGAGACGCATCGCGGGCGGCTGTTCTTCTCGCCCTGGGACACAGCGTATTATCTGCGCGCGTTCGAGAGCTTGAAGATCGTCGCGGACTACAGCCATTGGGTCAACGTCTGCGAGCGGCTGCCCTTCGACCAGACCGACGCGATGGACCTTGCGAATAACCGCGCGATCCACGTGCACGGGCGGGTGGGGTATGAGGAAGGGCCGCAGGTTCCCGATCCCGCCGCGCCCGAATATACCGAACATCTGGCGTGGCACGAGCAGCAGTGGCAGTCGATTCGCGGCTTCCGCCAGCAGGCGGGCGATGAGGTGTTCACCTTCACGCCCGAATACGGCCCGCCGCGTTACCTGCACACGCTGCCCTATACCGACGTGCCTGTCGCGGATCTGTGGCAGGTGTGCCTGTGGGCGGCGAATCGCGCCCGTCACACCCTGGCCTAGCGCCCATCGACCGCCACTTGCCGCCGTACCTCTCTCCGATCCCCTGGCAAGCCAACCGATAACCGTCACCGGGCGGGCTAAACAGCCCGCCCCCGGCCTCTGATTGCCCGGTTTTCTGATTTTGCACAAATATGTCTAGACGAGATCGGGTATTCTTGCGCTATAATGTCTATACAAGTACTTTGGCTTTTGTACATTAAAGAGAGATTCTTATGGCAGACGTGATCGAAATTGCGGTTCCCTTTGACGAAATCGAGGCGCGCCGCGAGCGCGTGGAGAAAGCGAAGCGGTTTGAAACCCCCGACCGCGTGCCCGTCATTCCCGCCGTGGCGCATCGCGTCATGATTCCCCGGACCGGTATCTCCTTTCGCGACTACTACCGCGATCCCGAAACGATGCTGCGCGCGCAGATCCTCGGCCAGAAGTGGCTGCTGGAAAACGTCCGCACCGATTCGCACAGCATCACGGGGGCGTGGGCCGGGGCCTGGACCGACTTTCAAAACACGTTCGAGGCGGGCAGCCTGGGTGTCGAGATCCATTTTCCCGATGACGACATCCCCTGGGTGGGCGAAGGCTGGGTGAAGGACGACGCCGATCTGCCCAAGCTGGAAGCCATCGACTATGTGCATACCGGCATCAACGCGCGGCAGGTCGAGTTTCGCCGCCGCATGATCGAAGTGGCCGACAAATACCCGGTACGCTTTCAGGGCGGCCCGGTGTTTTACCCCGGCGCGAACCCCTGGCTGACCAACACCAGCGACGGTCCGTTCGGCGTGACGGGCGACGTCATGGGGCAGGTCGAGGCATTCACCGCCGTGTACGAGCGGCCCGACTTCCTGCGCGAAGTGATGCGCATCGTCACCGGCAAGATGATCGAGTGGCTCGATTTTTGCGTGGACGAAATGGGCCTTGAGCGGCCCGTCAACTTCGCCTGGACGGACGATCTCGCGGTGTCGATGTCGGCAGAGAGCTTCCGCGAGTTCGCGCTGCCGTTCAACCAGCAGATGCGCTACCACTTCGACGGGCGCGCCAGCTTGCATATGTGCGGGCGCTCCGATCACCTGCTCGAAATCTTCCGCGACGACCTGAAGATCGATGAATTCCAGGGCTTTGGCTATCAGGTCAACCTCGACCGGGTGGCGGAGGTCATGGGCGGGCGCGTGGTGCTGATCGGCAACGTGAACCCGATGTTGATCCAGAGCGGCACACCCGACGACGTGCGCGAAGCGACGCGCCGCGTGATCGAAAAACTGAAGGACAGGCGCGGTCTGATCATTCAGGACGGCAGCAACATCCCGCCCGATGCGCCGCTCGAAAATGTGAACGCAATGATGGAAGCCGCCGAGCTGTACGGGCGGTACGACTGATTTGTCCCCGGCATTCTTCTCACAGGATGGATCTTTCTATGATACAGTTGGACGACACAACGCTTGAAAGAATAAATCGAAATAAAGCGTTTATGACGCGCGTATGGAACCTCGAAAACGACGAGCGACCCGGCTTCATCATCGGCTACGTCGGCCCGCGCATGAAGGGCGGCACGCCTGTGCCCAGCGCGATCTTCTCCACCGAGGGGCCGGATTCCGTGCGCGATCGCCTGCATGATCCCGAAAAGTTCTTGCAGGCCCAGCTTACCGAGATCCGCGCGCAGCTCCAGCTTCAGGGCGATTATGTGCCCTCGCTGTGCCCGGCGATCGGCGTGGTGGGCATCCCCTCCGCGTTCGGCGGCGAGGTGATCTGGTGGGATCACGACCTGCCCGCCGTGCGCCCTGCCATCGGGGACGATCCGATGGCCGTGTACGACCTGCCCAAGCCCTCGATCCGCGACGGCGAACTGGGCCGCATCCTCGACTATACGCGCTATTTTGCCGAGCAAACCGGCGGCCAGATCCCGATCCGCCTGGGCGACCTGCAAGGCCCGCTGGACAACGCCGCGCTGATCTTCGGCCATAACAACTTCCTGATGGCGACGCTCACCAATCCCGAGGAAGTGCATCACGTCATGGGCATGGTCACCGACCTGATGATCGAGTTCATCCACGCCCAGCGCGACGCCGCGCGTGAGTTCGGCGCGGATTTCGTGCCCAGCCTGCACCAGCCCTGGCTGCCGGACGGCTTTGCGGTGGGGGTGTCCAACGACGAGTGCGTGATGATGTCTTCCGACATGCACAAGGAATTTCACATCCCCTACCTCAACCGGCTGGCGGAGGAATTCGGCGGCATCTACCACCACTCTTGCGGCAAGTGGGTCCACCAGTTCCCCAGCCTGGAGGCGATCCACAACCTGCGCGGGCTGGAGTTCGGCGCGAGCGAAGCGACCTATGAGCCGGTGCTCGATCACTTCAACGGCAAGGTATTCACGTCCTGCCGGATCGGCTTGCAGCGCGATATGAAGTTCGACGGCATGGCCGACTTCGTGCGCAAGGTGCTGGCGAAAGCGAAGACGACGCGCGGCTTGTTCATCAACGTGGACGTGACCAACGGCATCGTGGGTGACGATTGGCCCGAAACGGATCTCGATGAGATCTATGCCCTGCTGGGAGCGAACTAACGATGGCGAACGTCCTACCTCACAACGCGCCGCAGGGCTTTGACTGGGTAACCCGCCTCAAAAGTTGGGATCTGGATGGTTCCGTGCTGCGCCTGACAGTCGATACGGCGGCAGGCGCGCAGGCCTCGCTGACCTTCCAGGCGCTGACGCCCGCGATCTGGCGCTTCACCTTCGTTCCGCCGGATGCCGAACCCGATCCGCCCACCCCGATCGTCGTCGCGGACAAGACGCCCGGCGTGTCGCTGTACGTCGAGCTGACGGATACCGGGATCGTCGTGCGCGGCCCGGCGCTGGCACTCGCCATCGACCGCGATCCCTGGATGATCCGCTGGCTGGATGCGGACGGGCGCGACATCGCGCGCGAAAACCCGTCCGACATCGACGGGCTGGGCCGCCCGTTCGTGCTGCCGCTGGGCTACGTGCGCGGCGCGGACGGCGTGACCGCCGTCACCGAGTCGCTGCACCTGCGCCCCGACGAGCACCTGTTCGGCCTGGGCGAAAAGTTCACCCCGCTAGATAAGGTGCAGCAGCGCATCGTCACCTGGACGCAGGACGCGTTCGGCTCCACCAGCGAGCGCTCGCACAAAAATATCCCGTTCCTGATCAGCACGCGCGGCTACGGCCTGCTGCTCGATACCGGCGCGCGCGTCACGTGGGATCTGGGCAACGTCTCGTGCCAGTCCTATACCATGACGCTGGACGCGCCCGCACTGGACGGGTATCTGATCTACGGCCCGACGCCCGCCGAGATTCTGGGCCATTACACCGCCCTGACCGGGCGCGCGCCGCTGCCGCCTAAGTGGTCGTTCGGGCTGTGGATGTCTGGCGCGGGCACGTACCGCGACCGGGCCGCGATGGAGGCGCTGGTCGCCGGGCTGGACGAGCACGACATCCCGGCGGACGTGATCCACGTCGATACGTGGTGGCTGCGCTGGCGGCAGTACTGCGACTTCCGCTGGGATGAAGAAGCGTTCCCCGATGTCAAGGGCTTCACGGATGCACTGCACGCAGCAGGTTATCACCTGACCGTGTGGGAGCACGCCTATATTTCCGTCGAGAGCGACCTGTACGCGGTGGGCGAGCGCGAAGGCTACTTCCTCAAGCGGCCCGATGGCTCCGTGTACGTCATCGACTACGGCCTGTCGCTGGCTCCCCGGCCCGACGGCATCGTGCGCGTGGCAACGCCGGAAACGTCGTGGAACGCGCCCGTGGCGATCATCGACATGTCTAACCCGGACGCGGTGCGCTGGTTCCAGGATCTGCACCGCCCCGCCATCGCCAGCGGCATCGACGCCTTCAAGACCGACTTTGGCGAAGACATCCCCGAAGACGCGGTGTTTTTCAACGGGCAGACGGGCCGCACCATGCACAACCTGTACCCGCTGCTTTATAACCAGGCCGTGACCGATGTCGTGCGCCAGGAACGCGGCTACGGCCTCGTCTGGGCGCGGTCGGGCACGGCGGGCAACCAGCGCTTCCCGGTCTGCTGGTCCGGCGATCCAGCGGCGGACTTCGACAGCCTCGCATGCACGGTGCGCGGCGGCCTGTCGATCGGGCTGTCCGGCGTGCCGTTCTGGAGCCACGACATCGGCGGCTACCGGGGCATGCCGTCGCCGCGCCTGTTCGTGCGCTGGGCGCAGTTCGGGCTGATGAGTTCCCACAGCCGGATGCACGGCGACAGCCCGCGCGAGCCGTGGTATTTTGGGCCGGAAGCGACCGAGATCATCCGCCGCTACGTCAAGCTGCGCTACGCGCTGTTCCCCTATCTCTACAGCCTCGCGCACGAGGCGCACCGCACCGGCCTCCCGGTGATCCGCGCCATGCCGCTGGCTTTCCCCGGCGATCCGAGCGCGGTCGGCCAGGATCTCCAGTACATGCTCGGCCCGTCGCTGCTGGTCGCGCCCGTGGTGGATGACTCGGACGCGCGCGCTGTTTACCTGCCCGCCGGAACGTGGATCGATTACTGGACCGGGCAGGCGATCGAAGGCCCGGCGCATATCGTCGTGAAAGCGCCGCTGGATACGCTGCCGCTGTTCGTGCGTGGCGGCGCGGCGATCCCGATGATGCCGCCTGCCAGCCGCATCCCTGCAGGGCGCATCGACCCGCTGATCGTGGCGGTATACCCGCACGGCAGCAGCAGCTATACGCTGTTGGAAGATGAGGGCGAAACGGCGCTGCGCTACGAGGAGCACGACGGTACGCGCATCTTCACGCTGCACGGCGACCAGCCGCGCGCGGTGATCGTGCGGCCCGTGGGCTTCGGCCCGCTGAGCGACGTCCGCGTGGTAGTCAACGGCCAGCCTGTCGAGGTCGATCTGCATCTGCACCCAGACGGGATCGAGATCCACCTGGACGGTGTGCGGGAGGCGGAGATCCGGCTGTAGCGGAAAGATCGGGTTGATGGGGAAGGGCGGCGCGATGCCTGCGAGGTTATGCGCCGTCCTTTTTATGTCAGTAGGCGGCGCTGTCGAGCGTGGCTTCGTCGATTTCCGCGCCGCACGAGTTGCGGATGATCAGGCGGGTGGGCAGGATGATCTGCTGCCACGTGGTCGCCGTGCCGTTGATGCGCCGCACCAGCGCTTCGACCGCCTGATAGCCCATTTCCTGCGCGGGCTGCTCGACGGTCGTCAGCGGCACGTCCAGGTGCATGGTGAAGTCCAGGTTGTCGAACCCGACCACGGCCAGATCCTCCGGGATGCGCAGCCCCAGCTCGCGGGCAGACTTGTAAACCGCCAGCGCCAACTGGTCGTTGACGGCAAACACGGCGGTAACGCCCGGCGAGCGGGAAAGAAACTCGCGCAGCGGCTCGACCGCGACGCTCGGATAGCCCTCGACCTCGCACGTCAGGACCGGTTCGTAGGGCAGGCCGGACTCGACCAGCGCCTGCCGGTATCCCGCCGCGCGCTGTTCCAGGCTGATCGACGGATCGCGCCACGAGACAAGGCCGATGCGCTCGTGCCCCAGCCCGATCAGGTGCTGCACGGCGCGCAGCGCTCCGCCGAAGTGGTCGGACATCACGTAATCGGTGGGCAGGCCGCGCAGATAGCGATCCACCAGCACCAGCGGATAGCCGGAACGCACCATGCGTTCGATGCCATCGGTTTTGAGCGAATTGACCGGGTAGAGGATGATGCCTGCGAGCTGCTGGTTGACCAGATCTTCCAGCACTTTGTTCTGGCGTTCGAGGTTGTTTTCCGCGTGCTTGAACGTGATCGAAAGATCGTGCTCGGTCGCTGCGCGCTCCGCGCCTAACAGGATGGTCGAGACAAACGAGTCGCGCACGTAGGGCACGACCAGCCCGATCTGGTTGGTGACCAGTCCATTTTCGGTCTGCTGCGTTTCGCCCCAAATGACGAACGTGCCACGACCCTGTTCGCGCCGCACGAAGCCCTCGGCTTCCAGCTTCGCTAGCGCCTGCCGGACGGTCCCCCGCGCGACGCCAAACTCGATGCACAGATCCGGCTCGGCGGCCAGATTCGAGCCCGGCGGAAAGTCTCCGTTGAGGATCTGGCGCATCAGAATTTCGCTCACCTGCAAGTAGAGCGGGATACCGTTGTCACGTTGTAGGGGAGCGTTCATCAGAGCCTCGTCTCACACGGTCGAATAAGCATCATAAATAACTATTAATACCACCACTAGACCAACCTTCTAATTCTGCGAGAAATCGGGCGGATGTCAAGTATTAAAAGTAATAGCCGTGGCTACGATTTTCCTTATCGCGCGGCTACCAGTGCGGAGCAGTGCCCCAGGTGGCGGGCATTTGTTGTCTATTGAAATTTGTTATTGTCTATACAAATTATTGTCTGCCAATTTTAGACGCTTGTCAAATATGTTCTGAACGGCTTCTTAAGGTCGTTGTAAGGGGCTGTCTGGCAAAAACATAACGAAATTCCCCTGGATCGAGAGCTAATCTTGACGGGGGTACGAAGTTGACTTATAGTTGAACGTAAGATGTATAAACAAGTTTGGCCCAGAATGTCTAAACAAATTGCGGCGATTCGGTTCTGAACCGCCGATCCTGCGCCCCGACTGCTGACTGCGTTAGGATCACAATGCATTTTTACAGTTTTGATTTGAACGATCCGATTTTTGATCTGGGGGGATTTCGCCTGAGTCTTCAGGTGATCACCCTGGAAAACGTCTATGGCCTCGATCCGTCCGGTATCTCCACGGCGGATAACGGCCAGGTCTGGCGTATGCAGTGCATCGGGCTGCGCTGGGCGGGCGGCCAGCAAACCGCGCCCGGCCAGATCGAGCTGACGGCCCGGCGTGAGGGGCCCGACCGGCTGCGCCTGAGCGTCCGCGCCACCGCGCCCCATAAGATCCGCGCCATCAAAATCATCCTGCGCGACCTGTCCGAGCTTCAGGTCCTCGATCCGCTGGACGCGCCGCAGGCCGTCCCGGCGGATGGCATCATCGAGCGCTACCCCAATAAGCTCCGTCTGCCCCTGCTGCTCGCGTCGGACGGCGCGGGAACGCTCGGCGCGCGGTGCGAAGATCCCCAGGCGCGCGCCAAGCGGTTCGCGCTCTACGCCGAGCGTATGGGGGCGCTGGCGGGCTGCTGGGCGATGGAGCTGATCCACGAAGAGGACGCGCGCCACTTCGACACCACGCTGGCCGCGCCGGACTGGATCGTGGCACGCGGCGTGACGCCCGACGCGTTCCGCGCCGAACAGCTTGCCTACAGCGAGTCGACGCTGGGCCTCGTCCCCTGGGAGCAGCGCACCGACGTGCCGGACTGGGCGCGCGATCTGCGGCTGTGCCTGACGCTGCACGGCATGCACTGGTCGGGCTACGTCTTCAATACCTACGACGACATGCGCCGGATCATCGACTTCGTGTGTGAGCGGATGGACGGGCGGCACGTGCTCGCCTATCTGCCCGGCTGGGAAGGTCGCTACTACTGGCAGTACGGCGACTTCCGGCCCGAGCCGCTGTTGGGCGGCGAAGACGGGTTCGCGCGGCTGTGCGACGCGGCAGCGGCACGCGGCGTGCACGTCATGCCGATGTTCGGCGGCAACTGCGCCAACGCCTGGGACCCCAATTTCCACACCTTTGGCCCCTCCTCTTATATGAAATCCCCTACCCGCAACGTGTTCCACGGCAACCAGCCCGATTGGGATCTCAGCCGTGCGCACGACACGGGCTGGCAGGCATGGCTCAATCCCGGCGCGCCCGCGTGGCAGCGCGAATTGAGCGAGCAAATCCTGGGGCTGATCGCGCGCCACGGCTTCGACGGCGTGTTTTTGGATACGGTCGAAGTGTGGACCAACGATCCCGATTTTAACCTGCGTGAAGGCTACCGCCAGCTTGTCAACCGGCTGCGTGCGGATCATCCCGATCTGCTCGTGGCGGGGGAGGACTGGTGGGACGGCCTGCTCGGTATCTTCCCGCTGTTTCAGCGGTCCGGCCCGTGGCGGCAGGTCCCGGAGTGGGTGGGCCGCTATGCGCGCCTGTTCGGGCATATCTGTGAAGGCGATCCGAACCGGGGCAGCACCGGGGTGTTCGAATCGGGCTGCGCGACCTACGTGCCGCTGCCGGATCGCGTCCCCTATCTGGCGACGATCGCGTTCGTGGATGGCACATTGGAAGGGTCCCGCGCTGAACTTGAGCGCGTCGTGAATACTGTCCGGGCCCGGTGACACGCGACTGCCCATGTGGCTCTGCCACTTAAGCAACATCGCCCGCGCGTCAGTTTAGGCTGCTGAAAGGAGGCCTATCCGAATCCACCGCCCTTCGCATCCCTGAAAGTTGTTCTTCTAGAAACGCGTTTCTTTGCAAGTCAAGCTCAAGACGGAGGATTACATGTACGCTCGGAAATGGTCATTGATTTACCTCAGCGTGATGATGATCGTCGTCATGCTGGTGGGCATTGCGTCGGCTGGCATCACCAGCAAGCATGCCTTCGCGCAGGACAAGGTCAAGATCACGCTCGGGTCGTGGGACGATGAAAACGGCAACGTGCGGCATCAGGCCGCTGTGGATGAGTTCATGGCCGAAAACCCCGACATCGAGGTTGAGATTCTGCCCAACCCCGGTGGCGACTGGCACAGCAAGGTTCTGACCTGGATCGCGGCGGGCGAACTGCCGGATGTGTACATGGCAGACTCCAGCTACGTGCCGCTGTACGTTGAAGCGGGCGGCCTCGCGGACCTGCGTCCGTACGTCGAAGGCGAAAGCGGCTTCGATCCCAGCGAAGTCTTCTATCAGAGTGTGTACGAAAACGGCTTCTACCAGGGCGATCCCTACGTGCTGGCGAAGGACTACAGCACGGTTGCGATCTATGCCAACAAGAAGCTGTTTGATGCCGCCGGTATCGACCTGCCCGAAGAAGGCTGGACCTACGACGATCTGCTCGACATCGCCATGCAGTTGACGGTGGACGCCAACGGCAACAACGCGGCCAGCCCGGACTTCGATCCTGAAAACGTCGCCCAGTACGGGATGGACAACCGTGGTGGTTGGTGGCGCAGCTTCCAGAGCACCGTCTACTCCTTCGGCTCGCACACCATTGCGGACGACGGCAGCACCTTCGACGGCTACATGAACAGCCCCGAAACGATCGAAGCGCTCCAGTGGATGAGCGACGCGATCAACGTCTACCACGTTGCCCCGACCTCCGACTGGATCCAGGCGCTCCCCAGTGGCGTGATGCCGCTCTTCCTGGAAGGCCAGATTGCGATGGTCTTCGGTATGGGTCCGTGGTATCAGGACATGCTCGAAGAGCAGCCCGGTTTTGAATACGCGATCCTGCCCATGCCCACCGGCCCCGGTGGTCATCACGGCGCGGTCTGCTGGGCAGGTTTCGGCATGGCCCCCACCAGCGAGCACCCCGATGAAGCGTGGCTGCTGCTGAAGGCCCTCGGCACGGAAATCGGCCAGCGCCAGTACAGCCAGCACGCGCTGTCCTCCATGCCTGCGATGATGGAAGGCAAGACCGACGATCCGTTCTGGTCAACCTTCATCAAGGAAGTGGAATACCTCGACTCGCTCGACGACCTGAAGAGCCCCTACTATCTCCAGTGCATTGGCGACCCGGCCTTCACCGCGGTGATCTTCGGTGACGACGGCGCTGATCTGGACATCGCAGACTACATGAACAACACGGTCGTGCCCGAGCTGGACGAGTGCCTCCAAACGGCCTCGGTGGGCGCTGAGTAACCCTCTCTTTCGTACCGGATCGGGGGCGCTGCGTGCAGCGCCCCCGACTCACGTGTTTAGGCGGTAATGCGCCACTGATCTACGTCCTCCGCTTTGGCTGCCCGCAACCGGGATGGCGCTGTGACTGCCGGAGGAGAGGCCGAAGAAAGGCTAGTCTATGAGTGTGCGAAGTGTCGCTTCTACCCGAACGTCCCGGTTCAGTCCGGCGACGCGCGAGGCGCTCACCTTCTACGCGATGGTTTCCCCCTGGATCATCGGGTTCCTGGTGTTTGTCGCCTATCCGTCGCTGCGGTCGCTCTATTTGTCGTTCACGCACTATCTGGTCGGGCGCGATCCGTCCTGGGCGGGATTCGACAACTTTTCGCGCATGGCGCACGATGCCAACTTCTGGCAATCGATGAAAGTGACCGGCCTGTACGTCCTGGGCAGCGTGCCCGGCAGCACGATCATTGCCATTGCAGTGGCGATGCTGCTGGCGCAAAACATCCGGGGCGTCAGCGTATGGCGCACCATCTATTTCCTCCCCTCGGTGGTCAGCCCCGTGGCGGTGGCCGTGCTGTGGTTCTACGTTTTCAACCCCGAATACGGCCTGATCAATACGCTGCTCGACTACATCGGCATCAACGGGCCGGGCTGGATCTTCGATAAGGACTGGGCGCTGCTCACCGTCGTATTCATGAGTTGGTGGACGGTAGGTGGCCAGATTGTGATCTATCTTGCCGGGCTGAAAGGGATTCCAAAGGAACTGTACGAAGCGGTATCGGTGGACGGCGGCGGGCCGTGGGCCAAGTTCCGCCACATTACCATTCCCATGCTCAGCCCGACCATCTTCTTTAACGTGGTGCTGGCCCTGATCGGCGCATTCCAGATCTTCGAAGGCCCGTGGATTCTCACCAGAGGTGGGCCGGACGACGCCACATTGACCTATATGCTCAACCTGTACAAGCAGGCGTTCGAGTTCGGTAATTTCGGGTACGCGTCGGCGTTGGCCTGGATGCTGTTCGTCATCATCATGGTCTTTACGCTGCTGGTGTTCCGGTCGTCGTCTCTGTGGGTTTATTACGAAGCTGAGCGGAAGTGAGCCATGACTACAGGTTCGACTGAAAAGACTCAGCGTCCCTCCACGGGAATCGGCAAGCCGCCGTCGCTCCGCCTGTCGATGTCAACCGGGCACGTGCTGGGCAAGATCGTCAGCTACACGATTCTCGTGCTGGGCGCGGTGGTCATGATTTTCCCGCTGTTCTGGATGCTGACCGCCAGCTTCAAGCCGGAATGGCAGATCCTGACCACGCCGCCGATCTGGATCCCCTCCGAGTGGGAGCAGGTGCGTGCGGGTGATACGACCAAGCAGTTCCCGATGTGGTACGCGACCACGCCGGATGGCAACAAGACGACTGTCTTTGAGATCGGCACGCGACGTTATACGTCCGTCGCGGACGTGACCCGGATCGAGGGCCTCGTCTCCGTCCCGTCCGGCGATCTGACCGACGCGAAGCCCACGACCGTAGACGGCGTGGCGCTGAATGTCCGCACGTGGAAGTCGCCGGATGGCGAGCGTAAGGTCGTCGCGCTGGCGCGGGACGGGGATAACCTCGTCGTCGTGCCGGTCGAGTCGCTCGAAGGGCTGTCCGAGCGCCGCCCGCTGGACGAAGTGAACTCCCGTGATCGGGCCAACGTCGAAATTGACGACGTGCGCTATACGGGCCGTGCAGCGGACGAGGAAGGCGGCGTGCTGGTCCAGGTGGGGCCGGAAACGCAGCTTGACGTCGTTGCCCCGCGCGAAGTGGCCGAAGCCGCATTCCTGGCCGACGAAGACGCCCCGATCGATCCCGAGTTTTTCCCCATCGGTGATACGGAGCTGGAGCTGTACCGGCTCAAGGATCACCCCGAAGACGAATGGTACGTGCTGCTCAGCCTGGAAACGTGGCAGCCGATCATCAATCTGGACGAGCTGCAAGGCAAGAGCTTTATGGTGACCGCCGACCGGCTGGCCGGTAACGCCGCGCCGCGCATCTTCGGGGATCTGTCGCTGCCCGTGGATGTCGTCACGCTGGACGACGGCAGCACGCAGGAAGTGATCGTGGTCGATCACCTCGAAGACCGCTATCTCGTGCTGCCTTTCGATTCGCTGGACACGCTGCGGCTGGTTCCGGTCAGCAGCAACCTGGGCGATCCGTTCATCCAGCGCGTGAACGAAGTCCCGATCCGTTACATCGACGACTACCAGGACGCCAGCGAGCAGGTGAGCGTGGCGCTCATCGGAGATCGCCAGACGAAAGCGCTGGTTGCGCCGCAGTCGTCCATCGCCAACGTGTTCGACGTGCAGAGCCGCTCTCTAAAGCGCGTATTGCACTTCCGTCTGCGTTACGAAAACTACACCGAGGCGCTGTCGAAGAATCTGGGCGGCGCGACCTTCTTCACGTTCTTTAAGAACTCGGCCATCGTCGTGGCGCTCAATCTGGTCGGCCACTACTTCTCGGTGATCCTGGTCGCCTACGCGTTCGCGCGGCTGCGCGCGCCGGGCAAGAACATCCTGTTCATGGTGCTGCTATCGACCATGATGCTGCCGTTCCCGGTGCTGCTGATTCCGACCTACGAGATCTTCAACTCGTTTGGCATGCTCAACACGCTGTGGCCGCTGTTTATCCGGTCGTTCTTCGGCAACGCCTTCCTGATCTTCCTGCTGCGCCAGTTCTTCATGAGCATCCCGCGCGAGCTGGAAGAGGCCGCCGTGATCGACGGCGCGAACACGTTGCAAGTGCTGTGGAGCGTGATCTTGCCCCTCAGCAAGCCCGCGCTGGCGACGATCGGCATCTTCACCTTCTGGTGGAACTGGAACGCGTTCCTTGAGCCGTTCGTGTACATCAACAGCGTCAAGAACTTCACGGTGTCGCTGGGTCTGGCGTTCTTCAAGGGCCAGTATGTCTACAACTTCCACTGGTTGATGGCCGCCGGAATGGTGGCGATCATCCCGATGATCCTGATCTTCTTCTTCGCCCAGCGGTACTTCATCGAAGGTATCCAGATGTCCGGGCTGAAGGGGTAGAATCGAGCATGGCGTTTGCGTAGGGGCGTATCGCAATACGCCCCTACACGAAACCCCGTATCCCCTGGCCGGGGAACGTGGCGGGTGTTTACCCGTAGGGGCAATTCATGAATTGCCAAATCCCCGGTTCTTATGTGTCTCCCCTCTCCAATCCGATTGGAGAGGGGCCGGGGGTGAGGTTTGGCGGTTCAACTTAATGGCTTGAGTGGGTGATGATGGCGAAAAAACAACGTTCGGAACCGGATGTGTTGTTTGCCGGGCGTGCGCCGGGCGTGCTGGCGGTGGTGATGCTGCTGTCGGCGGTGGGACTGGCGTATGAAGTGGCGCTCACCCGGCTGTTCTCCCTGATGTTCGAATACCATTACGTGTTCCTCATCGTGTCGATCTCCGTGGCCGGGCTGGGCGTCGGCGCGGCGCTGGCGACCCTCTTTCTGCGCCAGCGCGACACCCCGCTCGACTGGTCCGATCTGGCGAATGGCACGCTGCTGATCGCGCTGCTGCTGGTTGGCACGATGGCCGTGCTGCTCACCCTTTCCTCGGCCAGCCTGAAGATCGTCGCGCTGACGGCGGCGGTGCTGCCGTTCATCGGCATCGGCTTCGTCAATTCGGCGCTGTTCGCGCGCTTCGCGGAAGCAGGCGGCACGCTTTACGCGGCGGATCTGCTCGGTGGCGCGGTGGGCATTGCCGCCGTGCTGGGGCTGGTGACGTGGCTGGGCGCGTTCGTCACGTTGGGCGCGCTGGGCGTAGTCTGCGCGCTGGCCGCGCTGATCCTGGCCTGGATCGGCGGTGCGCGCAGGCTGCAAACGGGCGCGGCAGGCGCGGCGGCGGTGCTGGCGGTTCTGCTGGCGTTGAACGCCTGGGGCAATTGGCTGGCGTTTTCACCCGCCGATCTGGACGACACCCCGCCGGACAAAACCATGATGACCGTGCTTCAGGACCCGGATGCGCGCCTCGTGGAAACGCAGTGGAGTCCCTTTGCGCGGCTCGACGTGGTCGAAACGAGCGACGAGGCCGTGCGCTACGTCTTCACCGACGCGGGCGCGGGCAGCATCATGGTCGGCTACGACGGCGACGATCAGGACGTGGCGTGGCTGAAGAACGAGATCGCCTACCTGCCGTTCACCATCGCGCCCGAAGCAACACAGAACGTGCTGATCCTGGGATCGGGCGCGGGCAAAGACGTGCTGATGGCGCACCTCACCGGGGCGGAGTCGATCACGGCGGTCGAGATCAATCCGCAGATGATCGACCTCACGCGCGACTACGGCAGCTACAACGGCGACATCTACGATCTGCCCGGCGTGCGGACCGTGGCGATGGATGGCCGCAACTTCGTGGATCGCACGGGCGAGCAGTTCGACCTGATCTACGCTAACCTCGTGTACAGCCAGGCCGCCACGCCCGGCACGTCCGCGCTGGCCGAAAACTACGTCTACACGCAGGAAGCCCTGCACAGCTATTGGGATCGCCTCAGCGACGATGGGCGCATCGCGTTCGTGGCGCACCACGGCATCGAAGGCATGCGGCTGGTGGTCGGTGCGCTGCAAATGCTTCAGGACGAGGGCTACTCGCTTCAGGAAGCGTTGGAGCACGTCGCGCTGGCCTCGCTGACCTACGGCGACGCGCAGGCCAAAACCAGCGTCGTGATCGTCATGCGCCAGCCCTGGTCCGGTGATCTCGTCAACCAGTTCGTGACCGCCGCGCACAACCGCCAGACGGGCGTGCTGTACATCCCGATCTACCAGGAAACGGGCTTCGACGCGCTGGAACTGGGCGCGATGACGCTCGATGAGTTTATCCGGGACAACCAGGAAGAAGGCTACGACTACACCCCGACGACCGACAACTGGCCGTTTTTCTACCAGTATCAGGAGGGCCTGCCCGCGCAGGTCAGCGATCTGCTGTTCATCAGCCTGATCCTGGCGGGCGCGTACCTGTCGTGGGCGATTTTCTTCTTCGTCCGGCGCGACGGCGGCCAGTGGAAGCGCGCCGCGATCACGCCCTATTTCGCGCTGCTCGGCGCGGCGTTCCTGCTGGTCGAGACGCCGCTGATCCAGCGCTTTAACCTGCTGCTGGGCCAGCCGTCGTCGTCGCTGATCGTCGTGATCGGCGCGTTGCTGGCGGGCGGCGGTCTGGGCAGTTTTCTCAGCAGCCGCCTGGGGTTGATGCGCCTGCCGCGTTTCGCGCCGCTGGCGGCGTTGGGCGTGGCGGTGCTGGTCGCGCTGTCGCTGGTGATCTATCCCGCCCTGATCGACGCGGCGCTGCCGTGGTCGTTCGGTGCACGGGTCGCCGTCACGGTGATCGCGCTGCTGCCGCTCGGCCTGTTGATGGGCGTGCCGTTCCCCAGCGGGCTGCGCGTGGCGAGCGCCGCGGATCCGCGCGGCGTCTCCGCATTCTGGGGCGCAAATGCGATCCTGTCCGTAGTGGGCACGGCCCTGGCGATGGCGCTGGCGGTCAAGTTCGGCTTCGCCGTGACACTGCTGACCGGCGCGGTGCTCTACGCGCTGGCGGCGCTGCTGGCCTACGTCACGTGGCCGCGCGTGCTGGCACGCTAAATGAGCGTATGTGGTAGGGGCGTGGCTATACGCCCCTACGAAACCCCCAACTCTCGCTTGTCTCCCCTCTCCAATCGGATTGGAGAGGGGCCGGGGGTGAGGTGCTTTTTAACCATTCCCTTTTTATCCCTGATCTGAATCCAAAGTGAGCCAGAATACGATGCGCCAATGGCAGAATGAGCTTGCAGAAGTGCTCGCCCTGGACGGCGAGTGGACGTTCCGCCTGGAAGACGAATCCGGTCCGATCACCGTGCCCGGTGCGTGGGAAGCGCAGGGCTATGCCCGCCGCGCCGAGGGGCCCGCGTTTTACGAACGTACGGTGACCATCCCGGCGGCATGGACCGGGCATCGTGTGCAACTTCAGTTCGACGCGGCGAGCTACCACGCCGAGGTCGCAGTGAACGGGGTCGTCGTCGGCACGCATACCGGCTCGTGGACGGCGTTCGCGTTTGATGTGACCGGCGTGATTCATCCCGGCGAGACGAACACTATTGCCGTGACCGTGATCAAGCCCGGCGGCTCGTTCGGCCTGCGTGAGTCGCTGGCCGGGTTCCTGCCCGATGTCGCGCTGATGTTCGGCGGGCTGTGGCAGTCCGTGCGGCTGGTCGCGTTCTCTGGCCCCGCGTTGAGCAGCGTTATGGTGCAGGCCAGCGCTGCCGCGCAGACGATCACCGTGGAAGCGGACGCGCACGACGCCGCCGGACTGGATGCCGCGCTCGATGTGATCGGGCCGGACGGTACACACATCGCACGCTGGCAGAGCGCGCTCGACGGCGACCGCGTGCAGGCGGCGATCCCGCTGGACGCAATTCGCTCCTGGTCGCCGGACGATCCCGCGCGGTATACGGTCGAGATCGCATTGGTCGGGCCAGATGGGATGCCGCAGGCCCGCGCCCGTCGCGTGACGGGCTTCCGCGCCCTGGATCACCAGGAGCAGCTGCTGCGCCTGAACGGCACGCCGGTTTGTCTGCGCGGCGCGCTGAGCTGGGGCTGGTATCCCGATCTGCTGTGTCCCGCGCCGGACGACGCCACCATCCGCGACGAGTTTCGTCGCGTGCGCTCGCTCGGCTACAACATGGTCAAGCTGTGCCTGTTCGTGCCGTCGCCGCGCTATTTCGAGATCGCGGACGAAGAAGGCGTGCTGCTCTGGCTCGAACTCCCGCTGTGGCTGCCGGAAATGACGCCGCACCTGCGCGCCCAGGGGCCTATCGAGTACGCGGACATCGCCGCGCAGGTCCACCATCACCCATCCATCGTGATCTACAGCCTCGGCTGCGAGTTGGAACGCCACGTGGACGCGGAGTGGATCGCAGAATTGAACGCGGTCGTGCGCGGGCAGGTGAGTGACGTGCTCGTGTGCGACAACAGCGGCTCCGGCGAAGCGTACGGCCTGGAAGGCGATCTCGCAGATTTCTACGACTACCACTTTTACGCCGATCTCCAGTTCTTCCGCCCGCTGGTGCAGCACTTCCACCGCGATTGGCGGCCCTCGCGTCCGTGGATCTTCGGGGAGTTTTGTGACATGGACGAGTACCGCCGCCCGGACACACTCGCCGCACAGTTCGGCGGGGCGCTGCCGTGGTGGGCGACGGAGCAGAACCCGATCCACCCGATCAGCAAGCTCGCTTACAGCCAGCAGGTTGAGCGTATGGCCGCGCTCGATCTGGACGTGGACGGCGCGGCGCTCGAAAAACTCTCGCGCCAGCAGGCGCTTGCGGTGCGTAAGTTCGTGCTGGAAGCCGTGCGCGCCGCGGATGGCATGGGCGGCTACGTGGTGACTGGGCTGCGCAATACGCCGCTGTCGACGTCGGCCATGTTCGACGACGCGGGCCAGCCGAAGGTCGATCCGGCGGCGTTCCGGCGCTTCAACGCCGATACCGTGCTCGCGTTGGGACGCGGGCGGGCGCGCCAGTGGACGCGCGGCGGCGATCGTCCTGCCCCGGGGGAGCCGTACAACTTCGCCGCCGGGAGCCGGGTCGCGTTGCATGTCATCCTGTCGCACGCGGGCGATTCGCTGCGGTTGAGCGATCTGCGCTGGCACGTGGCCGGGCCGGACGGCGGCACGATCGCAGAAGGTGTGCAGACACTTAGCGGGGTGTTCGAGGCCGGACGTCCGCGCGGGGTGGCGCAGATCGCCTTCGGTGCGCCGGAGACCGCCGATCCGCTGACGCTGCACCTGCGCGTCGCGCTCGACACGGATCGCGGCCCGGTCGAAAACGCGTGGCCGTTGTGGATCTTCCCCGCGGTGGCGGCCTGGCCGGATGGCCTCGCGCTCTACGATCCCGCCGGAAAGCTGGCCATGTTGGACGATCTCGCGGCGTCGGCGGCGCGCATCGACGCGCCCGCGCCGGACTACCGCGCCATCGTGTCGAGCGCCCTGGACGGCGATCTGCGCGCTTATCTGCGTGAGGGCGGGCGCGTGCTGTTGGTGCAGCAGGGCGACCGTCCGCTGCCTGCCGTGGCGGTCCCATTCTGGCGCGAGTCGCTCAAGCTGCTCGCGGATCACCCGGTGATGAACGTGTTCCCGCACGACGGTTACGCGGACGTGCAGTTTTACGGGCTAGCGACGGATTGGGCCTTCGAGACGGACGCGCTGCGCGCTGCTCTGCCGGACGCCACCGCGATCCGCCCACTGATGCGCCGCCTGGATGCGCGTCTGTTTACGCTGGGCGAGTACCTGTTCGAGGCGGAAGTTGGGCGCGGGCGGCTGATCGCGTCCACGCTGCGCTTCCACGGCGGCCTGGGCGACCAGCCCGTCAGCCTAGGCAGTAATCTCGCCGGGCGCTGGCTGCTGGCGCGTTTGATCGCATCGCTGCTGTGACTAAAGGAATGATGATGGACCTCAAATTTGGCGTAATTTCGCCCCAGGACTGGGGCCTGCCCGTGACCGCCGATCCGTCTGCGGACGTGATCGCGGCGCTTGGTGCGTCCGAAGCGGATCTGGCTGCGCGCGCGCGCCACGCGACCGAAACGTGGCTGCCGCAGATGTTCGACGCGCAGACCGGCGCGTTTTACGGCTATTTCTCCGTGCGGGATGGCTACCGCGAGCCGCCGCAGACCTCCAACCTGATCGCGCCGTGGCAGCTCATGGCGGCCTACGACCGCACCGGGAACGCGGGTCTGCTCGACATGGCGCGGCAGTCGGCGGAGTGGTTCTACACGCACCACGTCACCGATCACCCGATGGCGGTGGTGGCGGGCGGCGTGCGCGACGGCGTGGCGACCGATCACCTGTGGACCAAGTTCGCTGGGGAAGAGATCGTCACTTGCCTGGGGCTGCACGCGCGCACCGGGGAACCGCGCTGGCTGGATCGGGCCGTGCAGGGTGGGCGCTACCTGATCCAGGCGCGGCGGCACGGTTTCGCCCCGCGCTACGAGCTGTCGAGCGGGCGCTGGCTGGCGCTCGGCTGGGATTCGTGGGGTCGCGCGGCGGAAGCGGCGGCGCTGCTGTGGCAGGCCCTCGGTGATGCGCGCTGGCTGGACGAAGCAGTCGCCTGGGGCGAGCATGGGCTGGCGATCCAGGCGGCGAACGGCACGTTTTACCTGATCGACGGCGAGTATTACAACACCGATCTCGCCGCCGACGAGCTGCGCGCGCTGACGTTTCTGTACGAGGCGACCGGGCGCGAGCCGTTCCTGATGGCCGCGCGGCGCTTCGCGGATTGGCACCTCGTGCAGCAAACGGACGCGGGCGCATGGCCGCTGACCATCGACGCCGACGGTAACGTGGTCATGCCGATCGTCGGCCCCGGCGACGTGCCGAACATCGCCGGGGCGCTGCTGCGGCTGCACGCCGTCACGCACGACACGGCCTATCTCGACGCAGCGGTGCGCGCCATGCGCTATTCCCTCTCGCAGCAGGTCACGCCGGACGGCAACCACCCCTACCGCGACGATCCGCGCGCGCAGTGGGGCTTCTGGTCGTGGGACCCCTACTACGACTACACGCTCTCCCCCGATCAGGCCACGCACCACGCGCGCGGCATGTGGTTCCTGATCGACTACCTGCGCGCGGAGGCTGCCCGTTCATGACTGCCGTCACCCTCCGCAACCGGCGCATCTGGCTGGGCGACGAACCGCACGCGCTGCTCAGCGGCGAGGTGCACTTCTGGCGGCTCGATCCGCTGCGCTGGCGCGACGTGCTGCGTCAGGTGCGCGCGCTGGGCCTGGACCAGATCGCGTCCTACGTCTGCTGGGACTATCACCAGACCGGCGCGGGCGCGTTCGACTTCACCGGGCGGACCGCGCCGCAGCGCAATCTCACCGGCTTTCTGGACGAGGTCGCTGTGCAGGGTCTGCACCTGCTGATCCGCCCTGGCCCGTACATCTACAGCGAATGGGCCAACGGCGGTCTCCCGGCGGACGCGGCGCGCGTGCACCGGCTCCATCCCGACTATCGCGCGGCGGCGGGGGAGTACATCGCCGCCGTGTGTGAGGCCATCCGGCCCTACCTTGCCACGCGCGGCGGCCCGATCTGGCTGGTGCAGGCCGAAAACGAGCCGGATCCCTGGCCGCACATCTACGAGGCACAGTTGGGACTGGGCAGCACGCCGGGCCCCTTCCACGACTTCCTGCGCGCGCTCTATGCGGGCGACCTTGACGCGCTCAACGTGGCATGGGAAACAGCCTACACCGCGTTTGAACAGGCGCGCGCCGTCACCGCTCCCGGCCTGGAGGCGCGCGGCTACACGAATCGTTACCTGGATTTCGTGCGCTTCCGGCACTGGTGCACGGCGGAGGCAGTGCGCTGGACTGCCGCGCAGTTCCGCGCGGGCGGGATCGACGTGCCGCTGCTGGCGAACGTCTACACCACCAACGGCATCCAGAACTGGCGCGAACTGGAATCGATCTGCGACGTCGCCGGGCCGGACGCGTACCCCACCGCCGGGTTCCGCGCGCCGGACGAGCACCGGACCTTCCTGCACACGCTGGTCTATACCTGCGCGTACTCGGCTCTGCCGTGCATCCCGGAGCTTCAGGCGGGCATCTGGGACGGCGGGCAGTATGCGGCGGGCGCGATCACGCCCAACCACTACACGCTGACGGCCCTTTCCGCGCTGATGGCGGGCATCGTCGGCTGGAACTGGTACATGCTGGTCAGCCGCGACAACTGGCTGATGAGCCCCATCAGCGAGCTGGGCCACACACGCCCCAACCTCTACGCGGCCTTCGCGGAGATCGTGCGGCTGTTCCGCGCCATCGATCCCCCCGCGTTGGAACGGCTCGCCTCGGCGGCGGTGACGGTCGATCCGCTGCACCAGACGGCGCGCCTGCCCGACCGGAGCAGTGATGTGTTGCGCGCGCTCTACGACGCGGATATCACGCTGGACGCCTTCGATGTCGAGGCGGGCGAACAGACCGCGCCGCTGCTGTTTTACGCGGGCGGAGCATGGCTGAGCGCCGCCGGGCAGGATCGCCTGTTGGAGTTCGTGCGCGGCGGCGGGACGCTGGTGCTGTTCCAGGAGCAGCCACGCCAGGACGACACCCTCCGGCCTCTTTTGCGCTTCGATCTGCCGCTGCCCACGGCGATCCTCGGCGCGGCGGCCCCGCAGCGCCTGGCGATCCGCCTGGGCGACTGGGCCGTGAGCCTGAGCAGTCCCGCGTTTTTCGTGTACGGCGACGTGCCCGGCGAGCCAATCACCGCTGAGCGCATCGCGGACGAGATCCCGACCGGGGACGAGCTGGCCGTGCACGTGAGTCTGCCCGTCGGCCTGACGTATACCATCGGCTGGCGGCAGGGGATCGGCGCGGGGCAGATCGTGGTCCTTGGCGTGCAGCCGTCGCCCGATCTGGTCGCGGCGCTGCACGCGTGGCTGAATGTGCCGATCCCCTGCCGCGCGCGGACCGAACACGTGCACACGGCGCTGTTCCGCCGCGGCGAGACGTTCGTGCTGATCGCCGTCAACCTGAGCGACGAGGCGCGCCACGCGGTCGTGGATCTGGACCGCGCGCGGTTCGCGCCGGGACCGTGGGCGGTACGCGACCTGCGTACGGATGAGGTCAGCGTGACACATATCCGCCTGTCCGGCGCAGTGACGCTGCACCTGCCGCCCCGCGACGGCACGATTCTAACCCTTGAGCCTGCCTGATACGCTGCGAATAGGAGCAGATACAATGAGTCAAGAGCTTGTAACGCCCACCGACGGCATGGTCATCACGCAGGATACGCGCTTTGCGCCGGGCGTGTACCCGCTGCCCAACGGCATCACCATCGGCGCGGACGGCGTCACGGTCGAAGGCGAGGGCGCGATGATGGTCAGCGGGACGCGCACGGGCGTCGGCGTAACGCTGGACGGTCGCCGCGACGTGACGCTGCGCGGCCTGTCGATCTCCGGCTACTACAACGGCGTCCGCGCCGATCACTGCCGGAACGTCACGGTCGAAGCCGTGCGCGTGCGCGAAACGGCGGAGGTAGATGGCATCACCACGTTTTTGTACCTGTGGACGCCGGTCGAAGACGCCTACGGCGGCGCGATCCTGTTCCACGACGTGCAGGGCGGGGCCGTGCGCGGCTGCGACCTGCAGCACCAGATGAACGGCATCATGCTCTACGACTGCGGCGGCCTCACGGTCGAGCGCAACAACGCCTCGTTCAACAGCGGTTGGGGCGTGTATCTCTCCGCGTCGAGCGACAACGTGATCCAGGACAACCAGCTCGACTTCTGCAACCGCGTGTTTCGCCGCCCGGACGGGACCGTGCGTGTTGAGGCGGACTCCGCCGGGATCGTGCTGGTGTACAGCTCGTCGCGCAACCAGTTCCTGCGCAACAGCTGCCTGTGCGGCGGCGACGGCATCTTCGTCGCGGGCTACGATCACAAGGGCCACCAGGGGCCGTGCAACGACAACCTGTTCGAGGACAACGACTGCCGCCTCAGCCCCAACAACGCGATCGAATCTACCTTTTCGCGCGGCAACATCTTCCGCCGCAACGATTGCAGCCGCTCCAACTTCGGCATGTGGATGGGCTACTCGTGGGATAACGTGATCGAGGACAACACCATCGAGTTCAGCCGTTGGGCGGGCATCGCCATCGAGCACGGCTTTAACTTCACCATCCGCAACAACCGCATCCGGCTCAACAATGAGGGCATCCGCCTGTGGACGCGCGGCGGCGGCGTGCTGCCCTACTGGCCGGGGCACGAGGTGTGTTACGCCTTCGCCATCGAGGATAATCTGTTCGAGTCCAACCGCACGGCGTTCCACGGTTACACGGGCGAGGAGGCGGAGGGCGTGCAGTGCCGCGACTTCACGCTGCGCGGCAACACGATCCGCGACAACCGGATCGGCGTGCGCTTCGCGGAGGTGCACGGCTGCGCGGTGGAGGGCAACACCTTCGACGCAAACCTGGACGTCGCTGTGCTGCTCGAAGACGATCCCGGCGTGACGGTGGGCGACAACACGTACACGGCCAACGGCGAGGACGTGCGCCGCGCCGCGCGCAAGCACGATTTCCAGAAAAACCTGTAGGGTACCGTAATTCGTAGGGGCGTATCGCAATAGCCCCTACAGATCCCGTAGATTGTGCCTATCTCCCCTCTCCAATCCGATTGGAGAGGGGCCGGGGGTGAGGTGCTCTGTGTCCCGCGATTATCCCTGCGTCGCGGGCGTGAACTCCGTCTCGTCCAGGATCAGCGGCTCGCCCGCGCGCAGGATCTGCCGCCCGGCAGGCGTGATCACCGGGATGGGGCCGTCCGCCGTGCTCAGCGTGATGCGCCCGCCTTCCACCACGACGTAGACGCGCTGCCCGTGCCAGACCAGCTTGAACGCCACGCGCGTCCACTGCTCCGGCAGGCGCGGCGCGCCCAGGAAGCGCACGCCGTCTTCATCGAGCGCGGCCTGGCAGAAGCCGTGCACCACCGCGATCCACGCACCGCCCATCGCTGCCGTATGCACTCCCAGGTTCCAATGCGGCCCGCTGCCTTCCAGGTCGAGCATGGCCGTCTGCATGAAGTAGCGGTGCGCCCATTCCGTGCGCCCGATATCCGCCGCCACCAGCGCATACGCCATCGGGCTGAGGCTCGAATCGTGCGCGGTGCGCGGCTCGTAATACTCCCAGTTGGCGCGTTTGACCGCCTGCGAATAGCGCTCGCGCAGCAAATAGAGCAGCAGCACGACATCCGCCTGTTTGATCGCCTGCGTGCTCTGGAACGGTCCCAGCGGCCCGCCGGGGTGCCGGTCGGGGTGATCCAGCCGGGCGCGCACCACGTCCGGCGGCGCGTCCTCCAGCCGGAAATAGCCGTCGAACTGCTCGATCAGCCCTGTCGCCGGGTCCGGTTCGGGCACGTAGAGCCGCGTGGCGATGTCCTGCCAGCGCGCCATCTCCACCTCGCTCAAGTCGAGATCTGCGCGCATCCGTGCCGCGCTTTCGGGATCGGCTTCTTCGGCGCGGTCGAGCAGGTCGAGCGCGAGATCGAGGCTGGCCTGCGCGGTGGCGTTGGTGTAGGCGTCGTCGTCCACGCGCTCGTGATACTCGTCCGGCCCCAGCACCGTCAGCAAATGGTAGCGGCCCTGCGCATCCTTGTTCATGCGCGAGGCGAAGAAGCGCGCCACTTCGCACACGATCGGCAGCCCGTCCGCCAGCAGAAAGTCGAGATCGCCCGTCGCGTCCACATACGCGCGCACGGCGTAGGCGATGTCGGCGGAAATGTGGATCTGCTCGTCCGCGAAGTAGCTGCGCGTCTTTTCGCCCGTGAACGGATCGTCGAAGACGTACAACGCGCACGTCTCGTCGCCCGTTTCCTGGCTCTGCCACGCATAATACGCGCCCGCGTACCCCAACCCGCGCGCCTTGCGCCGCGCGCCGTCTAGCGTATACGTGCGGTAGACGAGGCTGCGCCGCGCGTACCCCGGCTGCGTGGCGGTGAAGAACGGCAGCACGTACATCTCGTAATCCCAGAAGATCGATCCCCAATAATCCTGCCCTTGCAGCCCGCGTGCGGAGATGCTCACTCGTTCGTCGTGGGGCGCGTTCGCCAGCAGGTGGAACAGGCAGAAGCGCAGCGCCGCCTGCGCCTCACCGTCCCCCTCGATCACCACGTCCGAATCGGCCCACAGCGCCGCCCAGCGATCCGCGTGCGTCTCGCGGACCGCCTCGTAGCCTGCTGCCCGCGCCTCGTCCAGTTCCGCCCGGCAGTGCGCGTCGAGATCGCCGGACGTGAAGCGGCTGTCGTACACTGCGACGAACTTGTCCAGCGTCACCGGTTGATCCGCACGCAGGGTGAATCGGTAGGCCGCGGCGCACTGGGAGCCGGCCGTTTCCCCGGTCAGCGATCCGCCGTCCATGCCATGCTGGGTGTGCGCCGCCATCACCACGACCTCATAGACCGGCTCGATGGTTAGCGCGCGCGCCAGCAGGTCGGCGTTGTGCGCCTCCACTTCGACCGCGCGGAAGTGCCCCTCAGCGAAGCGGTTGGATACGCCCGCATCGATCTTGGAATCGAGTGTCACGGCGCAGTCGCCGCTGGCGCTCAGCGTCCACCGGATCGCCCCCAGGTGCAGCCGGTCCATGCTCACCAGCCGCTCGCTGTGCAGCGTCACACCAATTCCGCTCGCGGTCTGCCACGCGATCTCCTGCAGCAGCAGGCCCCGGCGCATATCCAGCGTGCGCGTATAGTGCGCCGCGTTCGCCAGATCCAGCGTTTCGCCGTCCACGCTCAGTGTCATCGGCGTCCACGCGGGCAGGTTGATGATTTCGCGCTTCAGAACGTCGCCGTCGGGCGTGTCGTAAATGCCGTTGATGTGATGCCCGACGATGCCGGGCACGTCCAGCGCGGCCCATTCGGGCGCGCCGCGCGAACTCATGTAGCCGTTCGCCAGCGCGAACACCGTCGCCTTGCGCACCTCGTCGCCGGGCGTGTACGGCGCGGTGTCGATCAGGGTGAAGCCGTCATCCGTAAAGGTATAGATCGGGGGCATGGGACCTCAAAACCTGGGTGGCAAAAGGATGTCTGATCGCGGCGACAGGTGCACCGCCACGTCCGCCGATCATAGCGCGGCGAACGCAGATAGCAAGATGCTAAGAGGCCGGGAAGGGCGGTCGTACGGCTAAAATTGGTCTAGATCTCCGGGGGCGGAAACGAGGGGGACACAGGCGCAAAAAAGGCGGGTCTCAGGCCCGCCCCGTTGTTTGCACGCGGATGGCTCTACTTTGACGGTGAATGCTCCGCGCCGTCGTCCGGCGCGAAACGACCGGGCCGCTGTTTGAACGCATAACTCTTGAACTGGTCGGTGTGCGTCTTGGACCACAGCGTCACGTCGCGGTCGAGGTACCCCGCCCGCCCGATCATGTGCGCCGAGACGGGCGACGTGATCAGCATGAAGATGATGATCGCAAACGCTTTGGCGATCGCCGCGCTCTCGTCGAAGTGAATCATGCAGGCGATCATCAGCGAGCCGATGCCGATCGTGCCCGCTTTGGTCGTCATCGACATGCGCAGGAACAGGTCCGGCATCCGCAAGATACCCAGCCCCGCGATCAGGCAGAACACCGTGCCGATCAGCAGGAACAGGTAGGTCAGCACGTCTCGAAGGATCGGCATCCAGTCCACGTCAGGTTTTCCTCACTTCGATGTAATACGCGAACGCGATGGTTCCCAGGAACGAGGTCAGCGCCACGACCGCGACCACGTCCAGCAGCACCGCTTCGTCGGTGACGATGGCGAACAGCGCGATGATGCTGATCGTCAGCGCGGAGACGAGGTCCATCGCCACCACGCGGTCGGCCAGACTCGGCCCGATCAGCAGGCGGTAGAACGCCATGACGAGGCCCGCGACCAGCGCGGTAAACGTGACCATCACCAGCAGGTTATCGAGCGTCATTCGAATAACTCCTGCACGCGCTTTTCGAACCCCTGTTTGATCGAGCGCTGGAATTCCTCCACGTCGTCCACGTACATGCCGTGTACGTATAGCGTCTTTTTGTCCTCGGAAATCTCCAGCGAGAGCGTGCCCGGCGTCAGCGTGATCAGGTTCGCCAGGATCGTGATCTCCAGGTCTCGTTTCAGGTCCAGCGGCACGGCGACGATCGCCGGGCGCATGTACAGCCTGGGCGTGATAACCTCGTACGCCACGTGCAGGTTGGCGATCAGCAGCTCCCACAGGAAGTACAGCACGAAGTAGATCGCCTGCCACACCTTTTTGACGTACGACCCGCTGCCGACGGCGTCGCGCAGCAGGACCAGCAGGAAAAACGCCAGCCCCAGGCCGAAGAAAAAATTGGTCTCGTTGAACGTCCCGGTCAGGAAGGTCCAGGTGAGCGCCAGGGCGATGTTGAGCAGCAGAAATTTCATCGCGGTTAACTCCCCAGCACGGCGGCGAGATAGTCGGACGGATCGAGAAGCTGCTCGGCGGCGCGCTGCACCAGGTGGAAGACTGGCTCGGCAGCGATCCCCAGCGCAACGGTGATCAGCGCCAGCGTGATGACCGGCACGAGCATGAACCAGATCGAGCGCGGATCGCCGTCCGGCGCGCTGTCGGGTTCGGCCCCTTCCGGCTGCTCCTTGAGGAACGCCTCGTTCCAGATCTTGATCATGGAATACAGCGTCCACAGGCTGACGAACAGCGCTGCCGCCACGATCAGGTAATCCTTCGCTTCCAGCCCGGCCCGCACCAGCATGAACTTGCCCCAAAAGCCGGAAAGCGGTGGCAGCCCGGCCAGCGACAGCGCCGGAACCAGGAACAACATGCCCAGCGCGGGCTGCGTCCGGTAGAGGCCGCCCAGTTTCTTGAGGTCGTAGGTGCGTTTCAGCCGGTTGACCACGCCGCTGATCAGGAACAGGTTCGTCTTGGCGACGATGTTGTGCACCATGAAATAGATCGCCCCGGCCAGCGCCAGCGACGAGAACAGCCCCAGCCCCATCAGCATGTAGCCGATCTGGCTGACGATGTGGAACGCCAGCAGGCTGCGCAGGTCGTACTGCGCCACCGCGCCGAACACGCCCGTGATCATTGTCAGCGCGGCGACGACCAGGATAAGCTGGTGTACGCCGTCCATGCCCTGCACGAAGATCAGCGTGAAGACACGGATCAGCGCGTACACGCCCACCTTCGTCAGCAGCGCGGCGAAGATGGCCGAGACGGAGATCGGCGGGGTGTGGTACGACACCGGCAGCCAGAAGAACAGCGGGAAGATCGCCGCCTTGATGCCGAACGCGACCAGCATCATCATCGCCAGCGCCAGCACGATGCCCTGCTGTTCGACCAGCGGGGTCTGCTGGTGCAGGTCGGCCATGTTCAGCGTGCCGGTGATCGCATAGAGCATGCCCGCCGCCAGCAGGAAGATGGTCGAGGAGAGCAGGTTGATCGTCACGTACTGAATCGAGCTGGCGAGCTGCGCGCTTTCGCCGCCGAGCGCCAGCAGCACGAACGAGCTGATCAGCAGCACCTCGAACCACACGTACAGGTTGAAGATGTCGCCGGTCAAAAACGCGCCGCAGACGCCCATCAGCATGATGCTGAAC
The DNA here is from genome assembly GCF_036822615.1 of Aggregatilinea sp. NCBI lineage: Bacteria > Bacillati > Chloroflexota > Anaerolineae > Aggregatilineales > Aggregatilineaceae > Aggregatilinea > Aggregatilinea sp. Next base: position 98,513 of record NZ_DAISHJ010000005.1, read on the forward strand.
AGCGGGTAATAGCCGAAGCGCTCGCGCGGATGGTCCATGCTGCTCAGTGAGTAGAGGATCACCAGGAAGCCCATCAGCCCGGTGATCAGCACCATGATTGCGCTGAACAGGTCCGCCACCAGCGTGATGCCGAACGGCGCGGCCAGCCGCCCATCTGCGTCGCCTGGATGCCGTCTTCGGAGATGGTGAGCAGCAGCACGATGCCGGTGACCAGCAGCGCGCCCATGCCCACCAGCGTGATCCGCTGCTGCCACGCGACGTGGTTCCACAGCAGCAGGCCGAGGATCGCGGTGCCGAAGGGAATGACGATTGGGAGTACGAGTAGAAGGTCCATGGCCGTCGCTTATGCCTGCTGCGTGCTGAGCACGTCAAAATCGTCCACGTGGGTGATGCGGTGCGCGCGTTTGATCAGCACGATGGCGAACGCCTGCACGCCGAAGCCGATCACGATCGCGGTCAAAATGAGCGCCTGCGGCAGCGGATCGCTGTACGGCTGCGTGAGCGTATCCGCGCTATGCTCGATCAGCGGCGGCGCGTTGCGCGTCAGGCGGCCCACCACGAAGATCACGAGGTTCGAGGCGTGCCCCAGCAGCGACAGGCCCAGGATCAGCTTGAACAGGCTGCGCCGTAAGATCATGTATACGCCAGCGCCATACAGGACGCCGATGACGATGGCCAGGACGATTTCCACGGCTATGCCTCCTGTTCCTCTTCCATCAAAGAGAAGATGACGAGCAGCACCACGCCGATCACGACCGTATACACGCCCGTGTCGAACAGCAGCGGCGTGCTCAGCTTGCCCACGCCCGGATATTCCGTTTCGCCCCACTGCGAGACGAGGAATCCGCCGTCCAGCACCAGCCCCAACAGGCCGCTGACCAGCGCCATCGCCAATCCCGTGCCGATCAGCACGCGCGGATCGACCCGCACCGTGCGCCGCGCCGATTCCACGCCGTTGGCGATCGCGTAGATGGAGAACGCCGATGCCGCGATCAGCCCGCCGACGAAGCCGCCGCCGGGCTGCTGGTGGCCGCCCAGCAGCAGGTAAATCGAAAACATCAACTGGAGCGGGACCAGATACCGAATAGCTGTTTGGAGAATCAGCGACCGCATTAGCGCCCCCGTTCCTCTTCTTCCATAGGCTCCGGCAGGCGTTCCTCGCCGGGCTTGGGTTTGTTCAGGTTCAAGCGCAGCAGCGCGAAGACGCCGATCGCTGCGACCGATAGCACCGTGATCTCGCCCATCGTGTCGAAGCCGCGGAAGTCCACCAGGATCACGTTCACCACGTTATGCCCGTGCGCGGCGAGGTAGCTCATCCTGGCGAAGTACGGCGACAGCCGCGACTCCATCGGCACGGTCAGCACGACCAACGTCAGCACCGTCATCGTCACGCCGACCACTACCGCCAGCACGGCATCCATGCGTCGCGCGGACGTGCTCGAAAGCTGCTTGAGCTTGGGTAGGCGGTAGATGACCACCACGAACAGGATCACCGTCAGCGTTTCGATGGCGAACTGCGTCATGGCGAGGTCCGGCGCGCCGTACAGGATATAAATCAGCGTGACGCCGTAGCCGACCACGCCCAACGTGGCTGCTGCCGAGAGCCGCTTGTTGAGCTGCGTGACGGTCAGCGCGGCAGCGATGATCACGCCCGCGATGATCAGCTCGTAGATGCGCACGCCGGAGCTGTGCAGCAGGTTGTCGAACTCGATTTGTGTGGCGAAGACGTAGCCCAGCGCCGCCACCAGCGTGATCATGATCACGCGGATGTACTGGCGCAGGTAGGCCGTCAGGATCACGCGGCTGCCCGCCGTGGCGGCGTCCACCGTGCCGTGAATCGCTTCGGAATATAGGCGGCTCGGCGCGATGGCGGCGCTTGCGCGGCCCAGCGGGGCGACCGCTCCGCGCAGCCGGGGCGCACCGACGTAGAGCGCCAGCCCGCCCAGGATCGTGACGCCGCTGAGCGCCAGCATCGTCGTGAAGCCGTGCCACAGCGCCAGATGCAGATGCACCTCCTCGCCGTGCACCGCCTCCACCATGCGTTCCAGCACCGGCTCGTAGGCCGTCAGCGCCACGCCGATCGCCAGTCCGAGCGCGCCCAGGATCAGCGGCGCGGCCCACATCGTCACAGAGACCTCATGCGGCGCGTGAGGCGATTTCAGCTTGCCCCAGAACGGGCGGATCGCGGCCAACCCCGCCGCCGTGACGTTGAACAGGTTGCCCACCAGCGCGACCGCCGTCATCAGCGCGATCCAGCCGTCAGTGTCGTGCAGATGCAGCGTGCCCTCGTAGATCAGTTCCTTTGCCGTGAAGCCGAGCAGGGGCGGCAGTCCGGCCATCGAGAGCGCCGCCAGCGCCGCCGCTGCCGCTGTCATGGGCATGGCGCGCCGCAGCCCGCCGAGGTCGCCGATCTCGCGCGTGCCCGTGCCGTGATCGACGCTGCCCGCCACCATGAACAGCGCGCCCTTATACAGCGCGTGCACCAGCAGGAACATCAGCGCGGCGGTGATCGTTTCTTCCGTGCCCAGCCCCAGCAAAAACGTCATGATGCCCAGCGCGCTGACCGTGCTGTAGGCCAGAATCTGCTTGAGATCCGTCTTCTGCCACGCGAGCCAACCGCCCAGCAGCATCGTCGCCGCGCCCGCCGCCGTGACCAGGACGTGCCATTCGTCCGTGCCGCCCAACGCCGGGTACAGCCGCGCCATCAAATAGATGCCCGCGTTGACCATCGTCGCGCTGTGCAGGTAGGCCGAAACGGGCGCGGGAGCTTCCATCGCCCCAGGCAGCCAGAAATGGAACGGGAACTGTGCGGACTTGGTGAACGCGCCCAGCAGGATCAGCACCAGCGCGGCGGTATACCGGCTGTCGGCCTGAATCGCGCCGCTCCGCCCGACCATCTCAGAGATCTCCCACGTGCCCGCGCTCAACGAGAGCAGAACCAGCCCGGCCAGCATGAACAGGCCCCCGGCGCTGGTGACGATGAGCGCCTGGCGGGCCGCTTCGCGCGCGGCGGCTTTTTCGCTGTAGAAGCCGATGAGCACGTACGACGTGAAGCTGGTGAGTTCCCAGAAGATGAACAGCAGGATGATGCTATCGGCCAGCACGACGCCCAGCATCGACGCCATGAACAGCGTGATGACCGTGTAGAAGCGCCCGGTGTACGGGTGGCCGTGCAGGTACGCGCCGCCGTACAGAAACACCAGCGTGCCGATGCCGGTGATGATCAGCGCGAAGACCAGCCCCAGCCCGTCTGTGCGGAAGGTCAGGTTGACGTCCAGGCTGGGAACCCAGTCGATCGCTGCCGTGACGATCTCCCCATCAGCGATCCGGCCCAGCAGACTGGCGAAATAGATAAATAACGAGAGGGGAAGCAGCGCGACGATCCAGCCTGTTTTTTCGCGTGCGAGCCGGTAGAGCAGGGGAACTGCGGGCGCAGCCGCAAACCCAGAGATGACAGCCAGCGACATGGTTTAGCCAACTCCTTCTTACTTTGCAGCAGCGCCGTGCCAGAACATTCCGGCTGCCGGATAGCCGCATACCTTCCACCCGTGCCGCGATTGGAAGGATCACTCAAACCGCTGTGTGTGCCGCGACCTGTTGGAGTGCCATCGGGGCTGCGGGTCCGGTGCAGGCTGATGGCGGTTGTGGTGACCGGTCTTCCGCACGGGCCGCGTGGCCCGAAATTACCGATCTTTTATCGTGCGCTGTTAGACGCTCCATTGTAGGTAGGTCGCTCAGGCTCTACATCATTGTTTTTCCTAGAAATATTATATTTATTTTTAGGCATGTTGCCCAGCATATGAATTGGTTTAACGAAATTTATTCTGGCAGTTGAAATGGTAATTCAATGTTAAAGATTTATTTTATTCCAATTTTTGTGCATGTTGCCTTAAATACGCCGTTGCAACTTCGTCCAAGCCAACCATTTTGGGTGACACAAATATCTCTTATTCTAGGGCACAGTGCACTTCGCCCATAAGGAGGAACGGACATGGTTTCGCTGCGGAACATGAGGGAACGTCTGCACGCGCACCACTTTCTGGAACGCTTGGTCATCAGGACGCTGGCAATTTTTGCCCTATATGTTCTGGTGACCTCCATCATGCCAACGACTGCGTTTGGCCAAGGGCCGGATGTCCCTGACGCTACCATCCCGGTGAACACTGTTTGGACCCTGGTCGCCGCTTTCCTGGTCTTCTTTATGCAGGCGGGCTTTCTGGCCCTCGAAGCTGGCGTGTGCCGTCCGCGTGAGACGGTCAACCTCCTGCTGGAAGACTTCATCGACGTTGCACTGACTGGCCTGGTCTTTTATCTGTTCGGATTCGCCTTCATGTTTGGTGAGGGCGGCAAGTTCATCGGTACGACGGGCTTTGCTCTCACCGGCCTGGGGGGGTGGGATCAAACCTACGTAAGCGCAGGATACGATTTTGGTGTGCCCCTTGGCGCCTTTTGGCTCTTCCAGTTCGCGTTTGCTTCGACCGCTGCGACCATTGCTTCCGGCGCGATGATCGGGCGGACCGGTTTCTGGGCAAACCTGGCCTACACCACCCTGGTGAGCGGCCTCATTTATCCGATTGTCGGCCATTGGCTCTGGCATCCGCAGGGCTGGCTGGCGACACGCGGCGCGCTTGACTTCGCGGGCAGCACGGTTGTGCACACCGTGGGCGGCTGTGTCGCTATCGCAGGGGTGATCGTGCTCGGGCCGCGCCTGGGCCGCAAGTTCGCCAAAGACGGTGGCGGGCCTATGCCCTACCACAACTACCCTCTGATCACGCTGGGCACGTTGATCCTGTGGTTTGGCTGGTTCGGCTTCAACCCGGGCAGCACGCTTAGCGGCATGAATACCTCAGCGATTTCGCTGATCGCGTTCAACACGAATCTCGCTGCCTGCACGGGGGCGCTGGCCGCCATGTTCCTGGCCTGGGCACAGACCAAAAAGTGGGATCTGGCCTATACGTGCAACGGCGCGCTGGCAGGGCTGGTTGCCATCACCGCACCCTGCGCGTTCGTTTCGCCCGCTTCCTCGGCGATCATCGGTCTTGTTGCGGGCGTCATTGTCGTACTGGTCATCCAGGCCGAGGAGCGGCTGGGCCTTGATGACGTTGTGACGGCTTTCCCGGTGCACGGCGCAAACGGCATTTGGGGCACCCTGGCAATTGGGCTTTTTGCCGAAAAAGGCTACCAGTTTACGCTGGCTCCCGAGTCGCAGGTTGACGGTCTGTTGTTCGGCGGGGGTCTCAGCCAGCTCGGTGATCAGCTTGTCGCCAGTGCGTCAGGTGTGATCTTTGTCTTCGGCATCTTTATGGCCTTCTTCCTGCTTCTGAAGGCTGTCGGAGTGCTCCGCGTTCCGGCGGCAGTCGAGATCGAAGGGGTGGATCTGGTTTTGCACGGGGTTCCGGCGTACGGTGGCATGCTCGTTGATTCCAACGACGGCACGCCCACCAGCATGGCGGAAAGCCCCGGCCCGCTAAAGGTTGGTCCCGCCGCATCGGGGGCTGATTGACATTAGAGGTGATACCCTAGCACAGATTGGCGAACACCTGACTCGGGGGATTGCAGGGCGGGACTTGCGCCGTCGCGTAGAGGGCGCAGGCCCTGCCTTACAACCAGGGGGGACCGCCGGGCTGTGTTAGAGCAAGCTGACAAGCCAATCTAAGGAGAGTACGATGAAATACCGCAGAATCCTGAGAACGTTGCTCGTCTTTGTGATCGCTATGACCGCCGCGAATGCCTTCGTGAAAGTCACCTTTGCTCAGGGAGATGATGGTCTTGAAGAGCTGACGCGCAATCTTGATACGGTCTGGCTGCTTATCACAGCGTTCCTGGTGTTCTGGATGCAGGCTGGATTCGCACTCGTCGAGGCCGGTTTTACTCGCAGCAAGAACATCACGAATATCCTGATGAAGAACCTGTTTGACTTCGTCATCGGGACCCTGGCCTTCTGGGCCGTCGGTTTCTCGCTCATGTTCGGTGGTTCGGGCAGCTTCGTTGGCGGCAGCGAATGGTGGTTCCTGAGCGATATTCCCGATATTTATCCGGGTCTGACCGTACCGTTCTACGCGTTCTTCTTCTTCCAGCTCGTCTTCGCCGCAACTGCCGCCACGATCGTGTCGGGCGCGATGGCCGAGCGCACGGAATTCAAGGGCTATCTGATCTACAGCGCGGTGATTTCGCTGGTTATTTATCCGATTGTCGGTCACTGGATCTGGGGCGGCGGTTGGCTCGCCACCCGTGACACGGCTTTCCACGACTTCGCAGGCTCCACGGTCGTGCACTCGACGGGCGGCTGGCTGGCGCTGATGGGTGCGATTACGCTTGGTCCGCGCCTCGGTCGCTTCGGCAAAGACGCCAAGCCGATGCCTGGTCACAGCATGACCATGGCAACGCTTGGTACGTTTATCCTGTGGTTGGGCTGGTTCGGGTTCAACCCCGGCAGCCAGCTCAATGCGGATGCGGCCAGCATCTCGCTGGTGACGGTCAACACCAACACCGCTGCGGCGGCAGGCGCGCTGACGGCGCTGCTGATCGGCTGGTTCCTGCAGGGCAAAGCTCAGCTTGGTTGGGGCCTGAACGGTGCGCTGGCGGGTCTGGTCGGTATCACCGCCCCCTGCGCGGTCGTGACGCCGTTTGAGTCGATCATCATCGGCGCGGTGGCGGCGGTCGTGATGTACGCGGTCGTGGTCGGCCTTGAGAAGATCGGCATCGACGATCCGGTGGGCGCGGTCGGCGTGCACGCTGGCGGCGGTGTCTGGGGCACGCTGGCGGTGGGTCTGTTCGCCAACACCGAATCGGTCTCCGGCCTGTTCCACGGCGGTGGCGCGGATCAGCTCATCACGCAGATCATCGGCATCGCAGCCGTCGCGGTCTTCGTCGTCATCTGCGGCGTGATCCTGTTCAACGCGCTGAAGGCGATCAAGTGGCTGCGCGTCAGCAAAGAAGGCGAGCTGATGGGCCTGGACCTGCACGAGCACGGGATGCAGGCATATCCCGAATTCGTGAGCGGCGACTAATTCGCTCCTTCGAGGCCCCCGGTCTTGACCGGGGACTCTCTTTCACAGCCTGAAAACGCCGAGGGCGGTGATCGCAATCACCGCCCTCGTGTTTTGTCGTTATCCGGTACGCCCCATGGGCGATCCGCTTATTTCTTGTTCAGGCACGCCCACCCGCTGCCGCGTTCGGTGTTGACCCACAGCGGCAGGCTGAGGTAATCGTACGTCTCCGTGCGCCAGCCCGGACCCTGCGCGATCTCGCCCGTCAGCAGGTGACGCCACTCGCCCGCGGGCAGGTAGTAGGTGACTTCCCCGCTCGGCTTGAAGACCGGCGCGACCAGCAGCGCCGGGCCGAGCATGTACTGTGTGTCCAGCGGACGGCAGGTGAGGTCGTCGGGGAATTCGAGCACCATCGCGCGCATCATTGGCCAGCCGTGCTCGTGCGCTTCCCGCGCCACGTCGAGCAGGTAGGGTATGATCTCGTTCTTGCGGTGGTTGAAGAAGCGCAGCACGTCGATGGAGTTGTCTCCGAACAGCCACGGCATACGCGCGCTGTCGCTGCCGTGCAGGCGGCTGTGCGACGAGAACAGCCCGAACGCCACCCAGCGGTTGTAGAGGTCCGCCGTAGCGGTGCTGGTGAAGCCGCTGATGTCGTGGCTCCAGTAACCGAAGCCCGACAGGCCCAGCGACAGCCCGCCGCGCAGCGTTTCGGCCATGGAGGGATACGTCGCCAGATTGTCGCCGCCCCAGTGCACGGGGAACTTCTGGTTGCCGCACGTCGCGGACCGCGCGAACACCACCGCCTGATCTTCGCCCTTCACCCGCTGAAGCAGGTCGAAGACGGTCTGGTTGTACAGGTACGTGTAGTAATTGTGCATCCGCTCGGGGTCCGAGCCGTCGAAGTAGGCCACATCGGTGGGGATACGCTCGCCAAAGTCGGTCTTGAATGCGTCCACGCCCATGTCGAGCAGCGCTTCGAGCTTGCTCGCGTACCACGCGCACGCGTCGGGATTGGTGAAGTCCACAAACCCGATGCCGGGCTGCCACTGATCGACCTGGCACACGCTGCCGTCCGGCGCGTGCAGCAGGTAGCCCGCCGCCATGCCTTCGTCGAATAGCGGCGACGCTTCCGCGATGTAAGGGTTGATCCACAGGCAGATCTTGATGCCCTTCGCCTTGAGGCGCGCAAGCATCCCGGCGGGATCGGGGAAGTTGCGCTCGTCCCACAAAAAGCTGCACCACGTCAGCTCGCGCATCCAGAAACAGTCGAAGTGGAAGACGCGGATCGGGATATCCAGTTCTTCCATGCGCTCGATGTTGTTCAGAATGTCCTGTTCGTTGTAGTTGGTGGTGAACGACGTGGACAGCCACAGCCCGAACGACCATTCCGGCAGCGTCGCCGGGCGTCCGCTCAGGGCGGTGTACTGGTCCAGCGCATCTTTGATCGTCGGCCCGCCGAACAGGTAATAGTCCAGGCTGTGCCCTTCGACGCTGAACTGCGTGCGCTCCACGTGGTGCGACGCGACCTCGAACGACACGAGGCCGGGGTTGTTCACCAGCACGCCGTAGCCCTGGCTGGTGACGTAAAACGGCACGTTTTTGTACGCGTATTCCGACGTTGTGCCGCCATCCGCGTTCCAGATATCGACGACCTGCCCGTTTTTGACGAACGGCCCGAAGTGCTCGCCCAGGCCGTACACCGTCTCGCCCACCTGCAAGCTGAGCTGCTCGCGGATGTACGTCTTGTCGTTCTGGCTAAACAGGCCCGCCGCCTTCAGCTCGCTGGCGGTCATCGGCTGGCCGCCGCGCAAAAAGTTTAGCTGCCACTCGCCGCTGGTCGGCACTTCGACCGACAGATCGCCGCTGCGCAGCCATGCGTGTGTCTCGTCGCGCCCGATCTCCGCCGCTTCGTTCGCCAGTGAATAATCCAGATCGAACACGGGCAGCTTCGGGCGCTGGCCCTTGAAGTGCGTGTACTGCACGCGGATCACGTTTGGCAGCGGCGAGGTGAAGCGCACGGTGATGATCGCCCCATCCAGAAAGTCGCTGCGGGTTTCGACCTTACGATAGTAGGTAGTCACGGTTAGCGCGCCGGGCTCCGTTTGCACATCGGCGACACTCACCGGATAAATGGCTTTTGTACCGGGCAGCAGCCGCCAGTACCCCTCGTCAAACTTCATTCACCGATTCTCCTTCATAACACGAGTTATAACCGGCCAGCGCGCCATCTTGCGGACCGCCGGAACATTGTAGCAGGTTCTCGCCGTTTTACGCGGCGTTGTTACTTGATGCTGCCCGCCGTGACGCCGCGTGTCAGCGTGCGCTGGAACAGCAGGAAAAACACGATGCATGGCAGCAGGCCGAGCAGCGCGGACGCGCTCGACGTGGTGGCGTCCATGTTGAACTGCCCCTGGAGCACGGCGATCGCCAGCGGCACCGTCTGGTTCGAGGTCGAAACCAGCAGGATCATCGGCAGGAAGAATTCGTTCCAGGTCCAGATGAAGAAGAACACGAACAGCACCTGGAGCGTGGGCATGCTGATCGGCGCGACGATGCGGAACAGCAGCTGCACCTTGTTGCAGCCGTCGATCAGCGCCGCTTCCAGGATCTCGCGCGGGAAGGTCGTCAGCACCGAGGTCAGCAGGTACGTGCCGAACGCGCTTTGAATCACTGTCATGACCAGGATCACCGAGATCCGGTTGTTGTAGATGCCGAAGTACTTGGCGAAGTAGTACAGCGGGTAGGCCAGCGCCTCCTGAGGCAGCGTGTTCGCCATCAGGAAGAAGACCAGGAACGCCACCCGCCCGCGCACGCGGCCCACGCCCAGCGCGAACGCGTTCAGCAGCGACAGCACGATCCCCATCACCGCCACGGAGACGGCGATCACCGTGCTGTTATAGAGCTTGTTGGTGAAGTCTACGCGGTTCCAGAAATCGACGATGCCCTGCGTGTAGAGGCCGCCCGGCAAACTGAGTGGGCCGCTGTTCGCGTATTCGACCGGCGTCTTGAAGGCGTTGATGATCACGATGGCGAACGGGAACAGCATGACCACCATCAGCGCCAGCAGGAAGACCAGCGCCAGGATTTTGCCCAGCGGGAACTGCGACGGACGCCGTACGGCGGTCCTGGGGAGATCAGAACTGATCGACGTCATGTTAGATCGCCTCCTTCAGTTCCTGCCGCGACTGCGCGCTGATGAACAGCACCGTCAGCAGAATAATGATTGCGGTCATGATGGTTGAGATAGTCGCGCCATAGCCCACGTTGGCCTTCTCGAAGAAGTTCTGGTAGGCGAAGTACGACGGCACGATCGTTGCCCGGCCCGGGCCGCCGCGCGTCAGTACGAAGATCTGCGCGAAGATCTTCAGCGAGTGGATCAGCGTCATCAACACGACGACGAAAATTTCGGGCCGGATCTGGTGGATGGTGATCTTGGTGAACTTCTGCATCCAGTTCGCGCCGTCCACCGAGGCGGCCTCGTAAATGTCGGGATCGACGCGCTGCAGCGCCGCCATGAAGATCACCAGCGGATAGCCTAACTGGAACCACACCATGATCCCCATCACGGAATACATCGCCGTGTCGGCGCTGCCCAGCCAGTTGCGCCCCTCCAAACCGATCCCGGTCAGAATCCAGTTGAGCACGCCCCATTTGGGCTGGAGAATCCAGCGCCACACCACGCCCGCGATCGCTACGGGCAAGATCTGCGGCAGGTAATACGTGGCGCGGAAGAAGCTGGCGACGCCCTTGCCCAGCTTGTTAGCGACATAATCGTACAAGAAGGCAGACAGCAGCAGCCCGGCGATGGTCGGAATGATCGTCATGGCGACGATGACATACAGGTTGTTCTTGAACGACGCCCAGAACGTCTCGTCGTGCATCGCCTTGTCGTAGTTATCCAGCCCGATCCAGGTGGGCGAAGTGATGCCGTTCCACTTGGTGAAGCTGATGCCGACGTTCATCATGAACGGCAAAATGATGATGAGCAGCAGCGCCAGCGCACCTGGAACCAGGAACGGCCAGTAGCCCTTCGTAAGCGGTGATCCCTTGGATGTCATGACCGTGGTCCTTGTGAAGGCGGTGCTCCCAGTGCCCTGAGAGCACCGCCTTTAAATATTAGATCGTGCGAAGATGGAACGGTGCGGACCGTCTTAGCCGAGGTCGAGCGAATCGCGGTATTCGAAGTACGGATCGGCGATGAAGTCGAGCATCTCGTCCGGCGACATCGTACCGGCGATCAGTTCCTGCACGCCGGAGACCAGCACGTCGTAGTAACCGGGCGCGGGCCAGTCCGGGTAGAAGGCGATGCCGTCATCAGCGATGATCGTGTTGAAGTTGGCGATCAGTTCCTGGATCTTGGGATCTTCGATCTGTTCCAGGTCGGCGTTGATCGGGATGCCGCCTTCGTTGCCGAGGATCGACTGGATCTCGGGCGAGAGCGTGATGTCGATGAAGTCGTAGGCCAGGTCTTTGTTCTTGGCGTTGGTCGGGACGATCCAGATGTTGCCGCCCGAACCGGCGTTCAGCGCGTTGCCGGGGAACAGGAACGTGCTCCACTCGAAGCTCGTGATTTCTTCCATGAAGCGGCCATACCACCAGCTGCCGGAGATCATCATCGGGAAGTCGCCGTTTTCAAACGAGACGCCCATATCTTCCGCCGGAAGACCGGTCGCGTCTTCGCTGATGTAGCCCTTGCTCACCCAGTCGGCCATCTTTTCCGCGCCGAAGGTGAAGGCCGCGTCGTGGAAGTCCACGTCGCCCTGGTAGAGCTGGTAAGCGTTCACCCAGTCACGGTCGGCCTGGCTCAAAACCAGTTCGTAGAAGATCTGCTGCGCGGGATATTCGGTCGCGCCGACGGCCAGCGGGGTGATGCCCGCGTCCACGAACGTCTGCATCGCGGCTTCGAACTCATCGAGGGTGGTGGGAACTTCCACGCCGTTCGCTGCGAACATGTCCTGGTTGTAGTAGACCATGACGTATTCGCCGTAGTTGGTCACGCCGTACCAGGGGCCGGAGCCCATGATGCCGTTTTCGTAGCGGCTGGTGGTTTGCAGGCTCGGGCTGAGGATCTGGTCCCACCCGCGCTCAACGGCCACGTCGGTCAGGTCGGTCAGCAGGCCCTGCTGCGACAGGAAACCGGCGGTGGCGTTGCCCTTGTTGTATTCCATCACGTCCGGCGCTTCGTCGGAGTTGAGGATCATCGGGGCCGTCTGGCGGATTTCTTCAAAGCCGCGGCTCTCGAACTCAACCTTGACGTCCGGGTGGGTTTCTTCGAACTTCGCAATCGCGGCGTCCCAGGCCTTGCCCATCGCGCCGGTAGGGGATTCATAGTGCCACAGCTTGAGGGTGCGCTGGTCCTGCGCCTGGGCCGTGGATGAAACCTGCGGCGCGACGACCATGATCACTGCCGCGGCGACCAGAAGTAAGCTCAGCATTTTCTTGCGCATGTCAAGTCTCCTTGATTAGAGAGAGGATCACTAATTACCTAAAACAACTTACTGACCTGCGGTACTCGATAGCCCTCCTTTCGCTGAGCATGTCATCAGCGTATGCGTGGTGTCCTTTCTCGGGATGAGTTGGTTCTTTGGCGGGCAGGGATCGTCGGGCTTGGCCCGGTGCTGCTCCGCACGACCAGACGGCACGGGATCAGGGCCTGAGGATCGGCCTCGGTCCGGCCTTCGAGTTGGTGAATGAGAAGTTCAACGCCCCGGCGGCCCATGTCGGTCGTCATGGGTTCCAGCGCCGTCAGCGGCGGGATGATCATCTCGGCCATGCCTGCCGCCGAAACGACCACGACCAGCGAGAAATCGTCCGGCACGGACCATCCCCGCTCGGCGATGGCCTGCAAGATGCCTGGTACGGCGCGCTCGTTCATGCTGATGATGGCGGTCAGGTCCGGGTGCGCTTCGATCAGCGCGTTAAACGCGTCGTAACCCGCGTTCAGGCTGGTGCGGCACAACTGCGAGACGCCGTTCAGCTCGCGTTCCTGCGTGATCTGCTCGAACGCGGCCTGCGTGCGCACGACCGGGCCATAGCCCGCGCTGAACGCCGATTCGGACTGGTTCACGAACGCGATCGCGTGGTGCCCCAGCCCGGCCAGATGATCGATCGCATCCTGCATGGTCTGGTGGAAATCGATGTCCACGTAGCCCATGCCGTCCACGTCGTCGCAGCGCCCGATCATGCTGAACGGGAAACCCACTTCGCGCAGCATGGCGACGCGCTTATCGTGCCGGTGCACTTCCATCAGCACCACGCCATCGACCAGCCCCTGCTGCGTGAGCTGCGTCAACTCCGGCAGATCGTGCATGTCGTAGGCCCACAGCACGAGGCTGTACTGGTTTTCTTTGGCGGCGTTGGCCGCGCTGGTCACGAACTCGAACTCGGTGAAGCCCAGTCCGCGCTCTGAATTGGGGAACAGGAGGGCGATGATGCGGCTGCGTTTGCTCGCCAACCCGCGGGCCAGGGCGTGAGGCTTGTACCCAAGCTCGTCGATGGCTGCGAAGATGCGTTGGCGTGTTTCTTCAGAAATGGGGCGCGTTCCGTTGAGGGCATAGGACACGGTGCTTACGGCAACGCCAGCGCGTTTTGCGACGTCGGTCATGGTGGGCATGAGGAGCCTCGAAGACTGAAGACTAGTTGTGAATCGAAACGTATAGTCGAAACGCATAGTCGAAGCGTTTCGATAATATCGTGCCACAACTTGACCGCCCTTGTCAAGAGGGTTCGCCCAAACAGTTTCGAGCGGCCAGGTTTCAGTGGTCAGCCAACGCGAAAAGAAAAAGCCGGGGTCCTGAGCGATTTTGCCCTTCGTAGGGGCAGGGCTTGCTCCGCCCGTTTTCCCCTTCCCTCGTGCAAGCGAAGGAAAAAACAATACCCAGGGCGGGTTACAAACCCGCCCCTACAAAACCCTGCCGAGAACTTCCTATCTCCCCTCTCCAACTTGATTGGAGAGGGGCCGGGGGTGAGGTGTGTTTCCCCACAAAAAAACGCCCGCCGCCGTTCATCCGGCGCGGGCGTTTCATGGTCAAAACAGCGCTTACCGTCAGCGCGCCAGCCAGCCGCCGTCTACGGGCACGATGGCGCCATTCATGTACGCGCCCGCCTCCGAAGCCAGCAGGATCACGATGCCCTTCAGGTCGGCGGGCGTGCCCCACCGCCCCGCCGGGATGCGCCCCAGGATCGACTCGCTGCGAGCGGCGTCGGCTCGCAGGGGCGCGGTGTTGTCGGTCGCCATATAGCCCGGCGCGATGGCGTTCACGTTGATGTTGTATCCGGCCCACTCATTCGCCAGCGCGCGGGTCAGGCCCGCGATCCCGCTCTTGGACGCCGTGTAGGACGGCACCAGGATGCCGCCCTGGAATGACAGCATCGAGGCGACGTTGATCACCTTGCCGCCGCCCTGCTCGCGCATGACGCGCGCCGCCGCTTGCGTCAGGAAGAAGGCCGCGCGCAGGTTGATGTCCATCACCGCGTTCCAGTCTTCTTCGCTGAAGTCCATCGCCGGGGTGCGCCGGATGATGCCCGCGTTGTTGACCAGGATGTCCAGCCGTCCCAGCCCGTCCACGACCTGCTGCACGCAGCCGCGCAGATCAGCCGCCGACGCGGCCAGCAGGTCCACCGACAGGTTCAAGAAGTGGCGGCCCAGCGCCTCGACCAGCGCGCAGGTTTCGTCACAATCCGGCGTGCGGTCCAGCCCGGCGATGTCGGCTCCGGCCTCGGCCAGCGCGACGGCCATGCCCTGACCCAATCCGCGGCTGGCGCCTGTCACCAGCGCGACTTTTCCGTGTAGATCGAACAGTTCCAGCCCCATTAGATTCGTCTCTCGCTCTCTACAGCAGGCTGTCCATTGCCACGGGGTCCATGTCGGAGAAGGTCTGGTTTTCGCCCGCCATCGCCCAGATGAACGCGTAATTGCCCGTGCCCACGCCCGCATGGATCGACCAGCTTGGTGAGATCACGGCCTGCCGGTTGCGCACGACGAGGTGCCGCGTCTCCGACGGCTCGCCCATCAGGTGAAAGACCACATTGTTATCGGCAACGTCGAAATAGAAGTAGACCTCCATGCGCCGGACGTGCGTATGGGCGGGCATGGTGTTCCACATGTTGTTGGGTTCCAGCAGCGTGACGCCCATGACAAGCTGGCAGCTTTTTGCGCCGTCGGGATGGATGTACTTGTAGATCGTGCGCTCGTTGGAATGGCTGATGTCGCCCAGGTGCTGCGGCGTCGCATCGCTGATCGGGATGTGTGTGGTGGGGTAGCTCGCGTGCGCGGGCATGCTGCTCAGGTAAAAGTACGCGGGCTGCGCCGCGTCGTCGCTGGCGAAGCTGACCTCCTGCGCCCCTTTGCCCACATACAGCCCGTCCAGGCGCTGCATGGTGTAGCGCCGGCCGTCCACCGTCACCGACCCGGGACCGCCCACATTCACCACGCCCAGCTCGCGCCGCTCCAGGAAGTAGGCCGCGCCCAGTTCCTTCGGATCGCCCGCCAGCGTCAGCGCGCCGTTCGTGGGGCACGCGCCGCCCGTGATCACGCGGTCGATGTGGCTGTAGACCAGATTGATCGCGCCTTCGCTGAACAGGTTGTCAATCAGAAACTCGCTGCGGAGCTGGTCGGTCGTAAAGGTCCGCACGTGCTCCGGGTGGAAGGGATACCGAATTTCCATAACGTAAAGCTCCTTTTATGTGCGCTCAGTCTGCCGTGACAGACGTGGAAAACAGATCTAAGTGGCGGTCGAAGTGGCGCTTGAGCACCGCGTCATAGCGATCCTCGTGGGCGCGCAGCAGGGCGCGCAGCGCGTCGCCGTACTGGTCGAGCACGGACCCAAACGTGACGTGCAGCACCTGCCGCGCGTCGAACTGGTCCAACAGGCCGGGCAGCGCCCCGTCGCTCAGATCGGCGGTCGGGGGGACGCGCTCCAACTGCGCGGAGACGTGATAGGTGGCGCGGTCCGTCTCGTAGCGCGCGCGGGAAAAGTCGAGCACCTCGCGGAAGGCCGCCGGATCGATCTCCGCCCAGACGCGCAGCGCTTCCAGATAGCTCGTGCCCGCCGTTTTCAGGTGCACCGATCCGTGCGCGTGCCGCACCGCCAGCGGGTACACGCTGAACTTATCCGAGCCGGAATGCAGGCTGAGCTTATAGCCGCCGAAGACGTGCATCACGGCGGCGTGTCCGGCCAGATTGGCGTCCAGCGCGGCCAGATCGCCAATATAGTCTACACCCTTCTCGAACCGTCCGACGAAGCGCGGCGCGAGGCTGACCCACACGATCCCCAGGCGGCGCATCTCGGCGGCGATGTAGTAGTGCTCGTGGATGGTGCTGGGCGTGTCCGTCTCGTCGATCGACACTTCGAAGTCGAACGGCTTGCTGCCCATTTGCTTGCTCAGGTGCGCGGCCATACGCTTGACGTGCGCCACCGCCGCGCCGTATTTTGCCGCCGCCCGCAGCAGCGTTTCTTCGTCGAAGGTCAGCGCTTGCGTGCCCAGGTCGATCGTCCGGCTCATAAGGCGCGCTTCCAGGTCGGCCAGGGAGGTTTCAAGTTCCGCCCACGGCAGCGCCGCGACCTTCTCGCGCAGCACGGCGACCGGATCAGCGTTGGCCGCGTTGTCTACGTAGTCGCTCGGATCGACCGTGAAGAACGAGTAGCCCGCCTGCACGAACGGCGCGATGTCTTCCGGGCGCTTCAGGTGATCGGCGTCCGCGCCCCAATCCTCGCGCCAGCCCGCCTGGAACGCACCCCACATGGCGTCGTCGATCACTTCCTGCGGCGTGCGGCCCGTGCGGGCGTTTTCGCGCACGGACTGCTGCGCGAAGATCGGCGCAATGCCCGTGCCCGCGACGGCCTGGACGTGGCCCGGCGTGGCGAGTCCCAGGCGATCCCCGAAGCCCGCCGACGTACGCAGCCCCAGCGGAACCGGATTCAGCCACGGCAGCCGGGCGCGCAGCGCGGCGGCGTTAAACGGCGTCAGCGGAAAGAGCGTCACGCCTTCGCCCGCCGCCTGTCCGCCCTCGAAGCCGTTGGTCTCGCCTTGCACGGCGAGCCACTTCTGGCCGCTGGCCGGGTCGCGCACGAGGCTGTACGTGGTGCCGGGCTGCTCCACGACGGAAGCGGGATAAGCGGGCAGTCCGTGAAGGGTGTCGGGTGTCACGGTCGTTTACTCCTCTGATCGATACCACGATAACGGGAAAACAGCGGCATTACACAACAGGCGCAGCCTGGATCGCGGCAAAACCGGCAGGCGCGGGATGGAACGAACCGGCGTGGCGGCGGGGCACAGCACTGGAATGGTCGAGTCATCGTAAAATCTTTCGGTCGGGCGCTGCGCCTGCCGCCGGTCAACCCGGCAGAAGGAGAGGTTTGAACGCCGCCTGAGAATGAAGTATATTGATCGCGCGGATAACACCCGGCGCGCCATGTAAATTGCGCCGATGTTAGCGCTAACTCATTTATCAGTGTAGTCTGTTTTTGCCTGCTGTCAACCGCACTCACTGCCAGGGGATCGCCATGACCCGGCGTCGCACACGCATCACGCTAGACGACGTTGCCCGCGAGGCGGGCGTGTCCACAATGACCGTTTCGCGCGTCATCAACAATTCGGGCCGCATCAGCGACGCCACGCGCGAGCGCGTGCGCGAAGTGATCGCGCGGCTCGATTATCGCCCCAGCCGCGCCGCGCGGGCGCTGGTCACCAGCCGCACGATGATGATCGCCGCCGTCGTGCCGGACATCACTAACCCCTACTTTTCCGAGATCGTGCAGGGCATCGAGAGTGTCGCCTGGGAGCAGGGCTACAGCGTGCTGCTGGTCAACACCGACGAGACGCTCTCGCGCGAGCGGGCCGCGTTGGGCCAGCTCGAAGACTCGACCGTGGACGGCCTGATCGTGTGCAGTCCTCGCCTGCCCGACGACGAGCTGAATTCGCTGCTGGCGCGCCATCGTTTCGTCGTGACGACCAACCGCATTGTGCCCGAACATCTCGCCAGCGTGGTCATTGCCCACGACGATCTGCTCCAGCGCGCGCTGCGGGGCGTCGATCATCTGGTGGCGTCCGGCAGGCGGCGCATCGCGTATTTCCCGCTGCGGCGCACGCATGGCGTTGAACCGGCGGATTACCTCGCGGGGCTGGAGGCGCGCGGCCTGGAAGCGGATCCCGCATGGTGCGTCGTCTGTGCGCCCACCTGGGAGGCCGGATACGCCGCCGGGAAGGCTCTGCTCCTTGAGCACCCGGAACTCGACGCGGCGGTCGGCGGCAACGACCTAGTCGCGCTGGGTGTGATGCGCGCCGCGCTGGAACTGGGGCGGCGCATTCCCGACGATCTGGCTATCGTCGGTGGCGACGACATCCTGCTCGCCAGCCAGGTGACGCCCTCGCTGACCACGTTCCGCGTGCTCAAGGTAGAGACGGGCCAGATGGCGGCGCAGTTGCTGTTCAAACGCATGGCGGGCGACACGCGCTACCGCGAGCACCGCTTCACCGAGGAGTTCATCCGCCGCGACAGCGCGCCCTAGCGGGCTAGAAGCAGCAGTTAGCAGTTAGCCACAAGCGACAAGTCGCTCCCAGGTTTTCCGTAGAATGGGCTTGGTCCGCCCGCTGCCCGCCTACACGATCGCGCGAAATGCACCTCACCCCTGGCTCCTCTCCAATCCGATTGGAGAGGGGAAAAGGGGCCGGGGGTTAAGGGGTGAGGTGAGCCTGACCCTACGCCGGAGCTTTCTAACCGTTACCACCGATCGTCCGACTCCCTTTGGGTAAACTGACCGTTGTTTGGCTCCCGCAGAAATGGTAATCATTAACTCAGTGACGGCGATAACCGGACAAGGATGTATGGATACGTTCAACAGCGCACGGCTCGCTCTGGAAGATGGGAGCGTCTGGCCTGGGACCGCCTTCGGCGCGACCGGGACGCAGCCCGGCGAGGTGGTGTTCAACACCAGCCTCACCGGCTATCAAGAGATCCTCACCGACCCGAGTTATGCGGGGCAGATCGTCGTAATGACCGCCCCGCAAATCGGCAACACCGGCATCAATTTGGACGATCACGAAGCCCGCCAAGCCTTTTTGAGCGGGCTTGTTGTTCGTGATCTCAGTCCGCGCGTCTCCAACTGGCGATCCAGCGCGACCCTGCCGGACTGGTTGGCCGCGCAGGGGCGCATCGGCATCAGCGGCATCGACACGCGCGCGCTCACCCGCCGCCTGCGGTCGGGCGGCACGCTCAAGGGCATGATCAGCACCGACGCGGCGCTGTCGGACGCGGATCTCGTCGAGCAGGCGCGCCGCTGGCCGGGCCTGGACGGCGTCGATCTGGTGCAGGCCGTGTCCTGCGTGGAGCTGTACAACTGGACCGAGCCTGCCGATCCGCAGTGGGAGACGGCGCGCGTGGAGGCGGCTCCGGCGCGGTTCCACGTCGTCGCCTACGACTTCGGCATCAAGCAGAACATCCTGCGGCGGCTGGCGGCGGCAGGCTGCCGCGTGACGGTCGTGCCCGCGCTGACCC